>CAJMOW010000001.1 GCA_905215145.1 uncultured bacterium
TGCTACCAAGTATAAAAACCACTTAGAATTTTAAGTTAAGATTTTATTACTAAGAGCTTTTACATAAATACAATATGAAAAAGATAAATATTATTAATATTATAGGTGAAGGATATAACTGTAATATCAATTTCAATCATGTTGTATCTTGCTTTCATGATACAAATAAAAGAAGTGTTTGTATACAGTATAATACTATAGTTGATGATTATCCATTTAAAGTTAACTATTTAAATGTTATAGAAGTTAATTATTTAGGTGAAAAATTGTAATAGTAAAATTTATGATACCATTCAAAGTATTATGGTTAGAATATAATAAAAATAAACCAACCTATTATGATATAATGCCTTACCTAGTTAGAAAGTATAATGATGCTTATAAAGCAGATAAACCTTCTAAAGAAAGTTTTGAGCAGTGTAAGGATTTTGTAACGAGAAAATTAATATATCAATACTGGGCTAGATGTGAATATGAATTTATAATTGCACATTGGCCATACAAAGAGGATAGCCCACTGAAAGATTCTTATAAAATAGATATATTTGAGCAATGTAAGATGAATATAGATATTATTACTAGAGTTTTTATGAAGAATATTCAAAAACTTTAGTTGTATTGCTCCTATAGCTCAATTGGATAGAGCAACAGCCTTTAATTGTTGGAGCACGTTTAAGCGTGAAAATTGTGGTAAATTCGGTAAAAGTGAAATAAGATGGTAAAATCTATACGAATCAGCTTTCTAAGAAAGTCTAAGGTCCTGAAATATGGGTAGCTGATAATACCGAGCTAAATTAGAGTAGATATACTGTGAAGAATATAAGTTTTCTATACTGCGTAAAATAGGTAGAGTACTTAGTAGGTTAAAAATTAAAAACATATACTTCTTTAAGTTTCTGTTTACTCTATAAATGTGTAGAGACTAAACACTGCACTTGTTTATCAAGTTGATATAGTCCAGACCACAAATATATACCACTGGTGGTATATAGCAGTGAAAACTGTAGTGGTAAGCTAAGCTGTAGGTTACAGGTTCGAATCCTGTTAGGAGCACTAATAACATTATAACATGGAAAAAATAAAAACGTACTGCTCGAATTGTCGCAAAGAAACTATTCATGTAATTTGAACAGAAGATGGATACGGAGCTTATGGTGTCTGTAGAGTAATTTCTTCAATATTATCGTTAGGAATGTCCAACTTATATTGTGATACTATTTGTAAGTGCCTAAGCTGTAATAGAAAAAGAATAATCAAGTAACGAAAATTTTATCTAACTAAAATATAATTTATGGAATTCTTATATTGCTGGGTTATATGTATAATTATTAATCATATTATTCTCTATGTTTATTGGAGGATAAAATCTAAAGAAGGAACTACTCTAGGAGATATGTATTTATACTATACTGAGGATAAATATATTAGTAATTTTATCTTTATAGTATTCGTTTGGACTCCTTTAAATTTTATTCCAATTATTGCTTGTATTATATTAATAATTTTTAGTTTATTTTCTCATTTAAGAATTAGATGACTATGAAAATACTTCTTTGGGTAGATGACGCCCGTAATCCAATGGAAGATGATTGAATGAACTTCAGTCCAATTGGAAGAAATTGTAAAGTTGTATGGGCCCAATCTTATCAAGAAGCAATTGATTTTCTTGAAAAAGAATGGCCTGACTCTATTTGCTTGGATCATGATTTAGGAGAGGAAAAATCTGGATATGATATAGCCAAGTATATTGTAGATAAATGTATAGATGAAGGGTATATCCTTCCACAATTTGCAAGTCAATCTGCAAATCCTGTAGGTCGAGCAAACATCTTAGGAATATTAAATAACTATAAAAGAATAACTCAGAAAATTTTAACTTGGTAATAATGGAATCACATATTACTTTTGATACTGCTAAACTTGCAAAGGAAAAACATTATATGGATGGAAATAGAATATCCAAACTATTTCCAAAATTAGGATATGTAAATTGTAGCCCTTGTTATGATGAAAAAGGAGTGCTTTGGAATTGTAAGTTTTATGATCCTACAGATAATTATTATTTAGCTCCAACTCAATCTAAACTTCAAAAATGGTTAAGAGATATTCATAAAATACATATTATAATAATTCCCACTATTCATGGATATTGGACATACAAAATCGTTGATATTCAGATGGATCCTTCTAAGAAAATTGTAAGACCTCCTCATAGTATAGAGGCAAGTGGAGTAGATTATAATACATATGAAGAAGCTTTAGAATCAGCTTTTTTGGAAGCTTTAAAAACATGGATATACCTTCTAAAATTTTAGCTTATTGGGTTCCTTCTATAGTAGTTATACTTATAAGTTTGAATCTACATTACTCTGAATTTAGTAACTATGTAAATACTAATTCATATCAATGTGAGATTATAGGAGGAGAAAAGATATCTGGAGGCTATAAAACTAATGGTAAGATGTATCTTATTGCAAAAGATATAAAAACTAATAAAATACTTAGTTTTGAGGCTACTCCAGAAGATTACCATATGTACCATAACAAACCTGGTGCTATATTAACATATAAACTTAAAGGGTGGGTAGTATCTAATAACAAAACATACAAAGTGTATAGAGATATTTTTATAGTGTCAATTGCTCTTTTATTTGCAATTACTATAGGATCTCTAATAATGTCAGAGTATGATTCAACTTTTATACATTTTGCAAAATCTTCAGCTATTTTATTTGTTACTACTATTATCTCTTATAATCTTATTATATAATATGATTTATGATCCAAAAACTAATATTGTCTTTTGGGATGAACTTTTAAAAATTCCCGAGTTTAAAGCATTATCAGAAACTCCTCAGAATATACTTTGGCATAAAGAGGGAGACGCTTTCACCCATACTTGTATGGTTACAAAATGTATGTTGAAGCATATTGAAAATAGTAATGAAGTACTTTTTCAAGACATAGACTATCGAAATATTCTAGTCTTTGCTGCTCTATTACATGATATAGGTAAACCAGTTACTACAAAAAAGGAAGAAGATGGACTTTATCACTGCAAGGACCACGCTATTAAAGGAGTTCCAATTGCAGAACATATCTTAGATGTATACGTCTCTGATATTAAGCCTCAATATAAGAGGGCTATTCTTTCTTTGGTAAGGTGTCACATGCAACCTCTCTATATTTTAAAACAAAGAGATATCAAGTCAGCTATTTTAAGATTAGTTAATAATTTAGAGTATATCGACTTTGAAGCATTGCTACTATTAAAGAAATGTGATTGTGAAGGATCAATACCTGAATCAGATGATCACCATGAGGAAACTTTGAGGAGTGTACGTGAATTATATTATGAGGTGTGTAGTTATCCCGCACAAACTAAAGTTTGGATTGAGAAGTTAAAAGATACTAATACTTGTAATTATAAACCAGGTTGTCATCCAAATGGAATCAATAAAGGATATCTTACTCAAGGATATTTAAGTCTGCCTATAACCGTAGGATTCAGAACTTGTCTTGGATTTTGCTTTTCAACTTCTCCTGTAACCAAGATCGTAGATAAAAACCATTTTCATACTCAAAATTCCGTATATAAAATTACAGAAGTAAAAGATAGTGAGCTCTAATTTGTTATGGCTCCTAAACTATAAGTGATAAAAAATTAAACTATGCATTATTTATTATATAATGGTAACAGTACAAATACTGTTTTATTTATCTTAAGCAGGCACGGATATACATTAAACTATCCTAAGGTAAGTATATCTTTATTACTTTCAGGACACCCTTATAAGATTTTAATTGATACGAATAAAAAATCTTATTATGTTGTCGCATATAATCAAAATATTCATTACCTTACTGGAGATAGTAATGTTTTTTGCTCAGATGATCATAATACTATCTTTAGGGAATTAGGTATTAATAATATAGAAAAGAACCAGCTTGCTCTACATAGTAACATTATTCTAAGGTCAGAAGAGGATCTATTACGATTACTTGATTCACCTAAATTAGGATCAAACGAAATATCTATTATGGATCAGTTTAAAGAAATTCTAGGTAAAGAAGAAAATAAGCTTGAAGATAATGAAACAGATTCTAATCTTAATGATGATTTTAAGTCTGAGTTTTTACCAGGACGAATAGTACAGTTAACAGTTAGAAACCAAGAATACCTCGGATTTATTATCTCCTCTGGAACTATTATTTATGTTAACAATAAAGGAGAAATTAAAGGTTATTTAAGGGGCTGCTTAGATTCCCCTAAAGATGGTAACTTCTATCAAGTTAAGAAGATCTTTGTTCCAACACCATATTGTTTCAAGCTTAGTGACTATAAGAAAATGGATGTTGCTTGGCCAAAAGTAAAAAATAAGGTTGTAAAGAAAACAGTCTCAGAAATTGAGGAAGAACTTGGACTAGAACCAGGTACTTTAGAGATTCAACAGTAAAGCAAAATTGAAATTCTGTTTTTATCATGGGTAAATTTATTCGAGGTAATCAATTAGACGAATATAATAGGTACGAGGAAGAGATTACTCGTCCAAATAAGAAAAAGAAAGTAAAAAAGTTTAGGGATACTGAAGAACAGAAAAACAAACTAATTAAAAGAGACTAAAAATGACGTATGGGTTAAATGATATTTGTTTAGTACCAGCTAGAACCAGTAGAGTAGAACATCGTGCAGACTGTAATCCATATAACTTTGATGGTATGTTACCGTTATTTACTGCTCCCATGAATTCTATTGTTAATGAAAATAATTATGAAGTTTTTCTTAGAAATAAGATCAATACAATTATTCCAAGGGGAGTAGATTATGGCAAACGATGGGAGTTGTCTACAAGGACGTTCGTTGCACTTGGCTTGTCTGAGTTTGAGAAATTTATTATAGACTTTGAAAATATATATGATACTACAAGTGATATCCGTTATGTGTGCATTGATATTGCTAATGGCCATATGTTAAAGTTAATTGATCTATGCTCACGAGCAAAGTCTATGTTTGGAGGTCGATTGTCACTGATGGCGGGTAATATTGCGAACCCTGATACTTATACTGATTATTCACTAGCAGGAATTGATTTTGTACGAATAGGTATCGGAGGAGGTTCTGTATGTACTACTTCTGCTAATGGTGGAATACACTATGCAATGGCTTCTTTAATTAAAGAAGTTGCTGATAAAAAGTGGGCTATAGAAAAATGTATTGAAGAAACAAAAGTAGTTAATATAGCGGGTGACTCTGGTTTTTACTTGGGTTGTAACTCAATAACTCATCCATACAAAAGTGTTCCATTTATTATTGCGGACGGAGGATTTGATAATTATGATAAGATTATTAAAGCACTAGCTCTTGGAGCTGATTATGTAATGGTTGGGAAACTCTTTGCACAATCTCAAGAAGCCTGTGGAGAGTTACTACCTGTTACAGATCCAAATCTAGGACTCAGGCGTAAATACTATGGTATGTCTACTAAAAAAGCACAGATAGAAATAGGAAACCAAAAACTCAAAACTGCTGAGGGTATTGAAACCACAGTTCCAGTTTTGTATAAGTTACAAGATTGGTGTGAAAATTTCGTTGACTACTTAAGGTCAATGATGAGTTATTCAGATTCTTTTGACCTTTTAGAGTTTAGAAAGACTAAATATAGAATTGTTAGTCCATTAGAATATTTATCATTTTTCAAATAAAAATAAAAATAGTTATGTTTGAACAAGGAGACAAAGTTATCATTAAAAATCTTGATTGTTTACTTAAGGATAATCTACTCAAGGAAGCACCTGACTTAGAAGGTGTTTATTGTAACAAAGACATGAAATATGTCTTATTTTCTGATTTTCCCTATTTTGGTAATGTTGCTGTTATTGAGGATGTAGATAAGAATGACCCAGATATTCCATATTTTCTATCTATAGGCATATGGGTACCTGAATTTATGATTATCCCATATGACGAGGTTGTTCCTAACCCTGAACCTAAAGCTATCCCAGTAGAGGATAATATTGACCAAAAGGTATATATTAATAAATTTAATAATAAACCATTTGGAAAAGTATTCCTCAAATTAATTGCTCTTGATAAGAAGGTCGCAGAATTCTCGGCCACTCAATTTAGCAAACTAAAAAAACACGAACTACAGTATATTGCAAAGCTTTTACAGGACCATGGGGCTGAATTTGCTGATTATAATAAGTTAACCCAGAAGGAACTGGCTGTGTACTGCTATAATAAGGCATTAGAACTATAGTATGTTAAAACTTCGAGTTTTCAGTCCAAATACAAGTTGTGCTCCTTTACGTAGTATACCTTTTAATCAAAGAGTACTACTACGTTTAGGGAGCACAACTCCTTTAATTTCTAAATATAAATATTTAGAAATTAATACTATAGAGGGAGTTAAAACTTCTGGGAACAAAATATTAATGAAGCAGGCCTTTGACAAGGCAGGTGTATCTCATAGTGAGTGGATTAGTTCTTCTAACAAAGCAAGTATTTATAAGTTTTTCATGCAGCACAAAATTCTTATAGCAAAACATAAACATTCATCGAAAGGGAAGAATATTTATTATATTGATAATCCCAAATCTTTAGACGATCTATGTAATAATGTCAATATAAAAGATTTTGTGTTTGAAAAGTATTACTTCTTTCCAAATGAATATAGAGTACATGTTGATGTTCATCATGGTTGTTTCTATGCCTGTAAAAAGGTGTTGAGACAAGATGCTGAAATACAGTGGCATAAACATGCTGACAACTCAACATTTGTTTTAGTAACGAGAGAGCACAAATTACCTGGATGTTGGGAAAATATAATTAGTGATTGTATTAAGGCATTAAAGCAAATGAACCTTACAATTGCCTGCTTTGATATATTGTGCGGTGGTGATAGTTATATCATTGTTGAAAGTAATACAGCTCCTTCTCTGGCTTCTTTTGGGATAACTTATTATGGGAATCATTTAAAAAAATACTATGATACTAGATTTTAGAGGAAAAGAATATAAATGTAATTACTATGCTGGTAATTACTTTTATGAAAATATGGCTTGTTTTAGTAACGGGTGTGATCAAGGAAGATTTAATGATTATTATTATGCTACTATTATATGGCCTAGAGGTAAACAAGTTCAGCTTAATTACTGTGCATTTGATACGGGAACATTAATTGAGTACTTTAAGGAAATCTCAAGACTACTAGGGTTTACATTAATATCTCTTGTACGGAGGGAACATTCATACAAATTACAATTTAAGTGTGCTCCTGACTGTAGATTCTTTGTCTACGTTGCTATGTATATTAGATATGTATACGAAAATCCTTTTTGGTTATTATTACACGCTGCATGGCAAAATAGAGCAAACTTCCCAGAATTGGATATTACTCAAATTATGCAACTTTATATTACATTGTTTTATGATGGAAGAAGATGTCATTGCCCAGGATTATATGGCCTAACATTTTATAACATTAATCCTAAGTGCCAGTTTAGTTTAATTAAAAGAGACTTTAACTATAATGAAAGTTTTTGTAAGATTATAGCTAAACATAGTAGTTTGTGCCATTTGCTTCGAGTATTTAACTCGAAGCAATTACCTCAAATTGTCAAGGGAATTAATTTTATAGCGAATGAATACTATGCTAAAAACAAAAAAAGTATATGTCGTTGGTAATCAAGTACACTATGCTAATTTTATTACTAAGCGTGAGCTAGTAGATGATATTAACGATGCAGATATTGTTATTTTTACAGGTGGAGAAGATGTACACCCTTCTTTGTATAACTGTAAACCTCATCCTACTACTTGTGCTAATTTACAAAGGGATCTCGCAGAAAAGAAAGAATTTGAGAAAATCAGACCTGATCAGTTAGCTGTGGGGATCTGCCGAGGCAGTCAATATTTATGTATTATGAATGGTGGTATACTTATTCAGAATGTAGAAAATCATACTATTCGAACAACTCACCCTATTACAGAGGTAAGTACGAATAAAATATATGAAATTACTAGTACACATCATCAAATGCAGTATCCATTTATAATACCAGCTAAGTATTGGACATGTTTGTTTTATTCAACTGGTCGTCGGTCAAGTATATATGAGGGAGATAATGTTAAGCTTCCTCCTTATGAACCTGAAATTGTTTTGTATGACAGGCCAAATCTTCCAAAGTGTTTGGCTATCCAAGGACATCCTGAATATATGAGACCTGAATCACCAATTGTTATAAGAATAAATGAAATAATTGATAAATTAATATCAGATGAAAATTAAAAACGTTACAGTAGGAGCGGACCCTGAGTTGTTCATTTTTAATACAAAAACAAACCAAGTAGTATCCGCAATTGGAATAATTCCAGGGGAAAAAGGTAAACCATATACTAAAGGTATGCCAAAAGGATTTGGTGTAGAGATTGATTGTATTTTGGGAGAATTTAATATTCCGCCCTGTACTTCTGGTAATGAGTTTGTAGATTCTATTAAATATATGAAAGATTGGATTCGTAATTGGATTAAACAATTCGATAACAATCTTGATATTTGTTGTAGTGCATCTATGCCTGTATCTGAAGATCAGTTACTTGATCCTAAAGCAAATGAAATTGGATGTTCTAGTGATTATAATGCTTATACGGAGCGTGAAAACGATAAGCCGCAAGGTTATCCTGATAATAGAAGAGTGGCAGGTCAAATGTGGGCCCGAAGGTATAGTAATATATCTTAAGAATAGTTCAAAAACGGTGAACGAGAATTGTATCAAAATATTTACAAATTAAAATAATTTTATGTAGTTTTGTTGGTGTATAATATCATATATTATGAAAGAATCAACAAAACAAATACTAAATTATCTTAATAAAGGATACACTATGATAGATGTATCCAAAATACTTAATATCAACTATAAAACAGTTGAAAGTATAAAAAGACGTTATAAAGTAGATGTTAACAAAGTTTCTCAGAGTAAAGCAAATTATCATTTCTTAGAAATTATAGATAATGATATAAAAGCATATATTCTTGGTTTCTTTATAGCAGATGGGTGTATTGGGAAAGAGGGTAGATTCTCTTTTAATATTTCCAAAGAAGATGAATATATTTTACATAAAATAAAAGATTGTTTTATAGCTAATTCAGTGGTTTATAAAAATAATCAAAATGGAGTAAAATTTAGAAAGGAACAAGCGATTTATAGATTTACATCTCGTCCTTTATTATCTATTCTTGAAAAGAAGTATAATATACATCCTAGAAAGACATATAACTCTTCATTTCAGTTCCCTTTTAAAACAATTCCAACTAAATATCATGGAAGTTTTATTAGGGGCTTATGAGATGGGGATGGTTGTTATGAGTCTTACAAAAGCATATTTAATCCTAGCTGTTGCATAAATAGCAAACTGTTTGCAGAGCAAATAGGAAATATTATAAAGAATAATACAGGATTAGATTATAAGATTTATGAGCACCAAGGCAAAACTTGTAAATATTATGTATTACGTCTACATGCAAATAGAATTAACAAACTAGAAAAAATTCGAAAACTTTATAATTTTTTATATTCTGAAGATACTATTTCTTTAAAACGTAAAAAAGATAAAGTTATTAGATATCTTGAATACCGTGCTAATTTAGCTGTTAACAAGGCTAAACAGTGTAAAGCGTAGAGATTGAAACTTAGAAATAAGAATAAAATATCTCCAAGAGTGAACTACCCATACAGATAAAGCTGATGGTGAAAATGTACGCTGAACTATAGAAATACAATAGATCTATAGAATCTAGGGATAAAAAGCCTTAGAGATAACAATTTTGTCACACATTCACATAGGATATGATAACCCTGATTTTGATACATCTGTTAAGCTTATTAAGTTCTTTGATCTATGCTGCGGAGTTCCTTCTGTATTATATGATAGAGATACTTTTAGAAGAACTCTATATGGTCAAGCAGGAAGTTTCCGTTGTCCTAAGTGGGGAGCAGAAGCAAGATGTCTAAGTAGCTTTATGCTTAATGACGAATATCTTCCAATGATTTATAAACAAACTATGTTAGCTGTAGATATGTTTAATGAAGGATTTCCTTTGCCAGAAGGAGATTTAGTTCAAAAGTGTATTAACACATCTAATAAAGTACTGGCAGAACATCTAATTAAACTTTACGGAATATGTGTGGACTAGCTGGAATAATTTCTACTGAAAAGACTGAATTTAACATAAACCACTTTAATATACTTGGAACCCTAAACGATGAAAGAGGGGGAGATAGTTGTGGTATTTTTATTGACGGTAAGGTAGAATATGGAGTTGGTAACAGAGAATTATTTAGGAACTTTACTACTAGTATAAATTATCCAAAGTCAGCTTCTATTGCTTTATTACATTGTCGAAAGGCCTCTCCTGGATATCCTGTGAATTTAGATCAGGCTCAACCAGTTGTTATTAGACGTGATAACAAAATTGAGTTTGTACTAATGCATAATGGTACTATTCTTAATATTAGAGAATTATCTAATAAATATCTTCCAGAATCTAATACTCTTGGTATGTCTGATTCTCAAATTTTGGCAGAAATTATTTATAGACATGGATATAATGTTCTAGAAGAGTATACAGGTTGTGCTGTTCTTATAATGGTAGATTATAGATCTTTGACTCCAAAAGTACTCATGTTCAAAGGGAGCTCTTGTTATAATGAAAATAAAACAAAATCTGAGCGACCTTTAGTTTATATGATTAACGAGGGTAAATTTTATTTTTCGTCGATGTATGCTTCTCTATATTGCATCAACTGTAAAAAAACAATCTATGAATTTCCTATAAATAAGTTATGTCAAATTAAGGATAACAAGGTTTACTGTGTTAGAAATATTAACCGTGAAAAATTAAAGAGAGAACTTTACATACCAGTATACGGTGCTTCTTATAAGAATAATTCTCCAGCATATACCTCTGATAGCTTATATTACAGTCAAACTACAGGTACGTATATGTTAAATGGAATTCCAGCACACGGTATATATCTAGCTTATCCTTCTGGGTATTTAGTACCCGAAACACATGCTGGCTCTAATGCATATGGACATACTTTCTACTTCTTCTATGGGCGATTGTTACCCAATAAAGAAAGTTATGATTTCCTTGAAAATATAGATGACCTTTTTACAGATGATGTTCTTCCTGTTTATTGTCCTGAAGTTATTGATTACTTTGCATATAATCCTAGAATTATTAATGGTGTCTTAACTACTGTTGATAAAGACTTCAATTATATGAAGTACATAGAAGGATCATATGTTACTCTATTTAATGCTCCTGATAAAGTTAATGTAAAAGATGGAGTAAGTTCTACAACATATACCTATGCTCCTAGCGCTTTGGAGATTTTTAAGAATGATGCAGAAAATACAACATTCAATTTTGAAGTACTAGAAACACAGATTTTACAATTTATAACTAATAGACTTGTTGATTTAGATGCTGTATAATAATACTAAAAAAAGGTGGGAAATGGGAGGCGCCTTGCTAAGAGGTGTGATCTATATTGATTATGTATATGTAGAATATGGTTATTTTGAAACAGACTCACTGAATGTTCCTCTAGTAATAGACGGGGAAATTATCTATTTGGAAAGACGTGAGAACTGCAAAATACCATTATATTGGGCAAATAATATTTGTTGCTATACGATAGATTTAAACCTAGCTAATAATATCGTTACAGATTCTAAATGTGTGTTTAATTATCCGATAGATAGATGTTACAATTTTTCAAAACTATCTTTAAAACCTAAGGATATTAAATTAATACCTGATAAGGAATTTACATATATTAAGGACTTTACCTTTGGCCTTGAATATGAAACATCTGCAGGAAACATACCTTGGTTAAGTTGTATTGATACAAATCTAGTACCACTCTATGATGGTTCAATTGATGGGCATGAATATGTAACTTTTCCATTAACACATGTGGATTTACCTATTATTAAACAGCATTTGAAACTGCTTGAAAGGTACACGTTTTACAATAAAAACTGTTCTTTGCATATTCATTTTGGTAACTTTCCAATTAATAAAAGTTATATTAGTCGTCTGTGTAAGTTCTGGTGCCATTTTCAATGGTCTATTGGTATGTACGTACCAAGCTATAGTTACTGTACAGAACGCTATAAAAGTAATGGTAAAGCTTACAATAAACCTTTTCCGAGTATTGCATCTCTCTCTACATTCTACAAAAGGTTTACTGGTAATGAGTATAATGATGATCAAAGTTTTTATTTGCCAAATTTGTATGATTCAACGGAGGAGCGTAAGTGGGAAGTGCGTGGTAGATATTTTAATATGAATATAATGCACTTAATTTCAGGTGATGCTCATAAAACTGTAGAATTCAGATTTTTAAGACCCACTACAGATTACTCTGAAATTAAGTGGTACCTGCTTATATTAAGTGCTTTCTTAAAATATGTTATAAATTCAAAGGATAGTAACTATAAAAAAATAACAGTTGACAAGGTTATTGATTTTACTTTTCCAAAGGATATAGCAGATAAGTTAAAATCAGAGGGGCGTAAACTGTATCATCTTCATAAAGTACAGCTGAGTTACTGTGACCCTGGGGGGGTTAACCAATATCGTAAAGAGATTTATTTAACCAAAATTCGCAAATTTTCTTTATAATTTGTTAATTAAATCTTTGATTGTTCGCAGATTTTTACTACCTTTGCTGTATAACTAAAGGTAACAAACAGGAGCTTAGTGTAATGGTAGCACAGCGGTCTTTAGCTAAATGAAATTATGAGTGATTGAAAAACAATTGAAAAGGGTTACCTAGGTAGCCTGCTAGTAGAACAGAAATTTATTGAAAACGGGTATAATCTATTTAAACCTGTTTTGGAGAATGGAAAAGTAGATTTAATTGCAGAAAAAGATAATAAATATATTAAACTGCAAATTAAAACTGTCCAAATAGAAAGTAATGGTAGAAGAATAATTCCAGTGAGAAAAATATCCCATAATATGGGATAATATAAAGTAAAACTGTATACTGAAAAAGATATAGATTATTTTATTGGAGTTGACTTAGATACTAAAGACTTATATATTTTACCTGTGCATTTCTCTTCTCAGTATAAAAGTTCTATTGGCATAAACAATTGTCAAAATTACAAAAATAATTTCAAACAAATGGAGCCTATTGGTGGAAACACTAATAGTGAACACGATGATAACGTTGAATCCTTAACAGATAATGCTGATGGTAACGACGTCGGAATAGAATAAAAATTCTAGCCGCTAGAGAGCAGATAATCGTGCACCTAAGTTGAAAAATATGGTGAAGAAGTGCTCCAGACCACAAACAGAAATGGTAGTGAAAACTATGGTGGTAAGCAAAACCGTAAACGGGAGCCTCCAAAACTCCAGGTGAGGGTTCGAATCCTTCAGCTCCTGCAACTTATTGAATATCGAGGCATTAGTTTTCTAATGCCTTATTTTTTAATATTATTACTATGCTTATAAATAGATTATTAAGGGATAGTGGTTATATCTTCATTCAAAATGTAGATCCTCTATATATTAAAATGATAATAGATATAGGTTCTTATCCAATATTTACATATACCCATAGGAGTCATAAAAGTATATATATTGGAAGTAAGCTTGATGATTATAGTTTTCTTATAGGAGAAGAATGTTGTAACCTTATCTATAATTCACACAACTATCCTTTATTTAACTTTGGTGTATGTACAGTTTCTGATATAAAGTATGTTCTAAAAATGTCAATGGCTCATACTCTGTCAAAATTTCCCATTATGTACTTTAATTAATGTAATAACGTTAACAGATATGTTATGAAGAAAATTATATGAAGAATACTAAGTTATGCTATATTGATCTTGACTATTGTACTTATGTGACAGAAAATAAATAATCTAAATATAGCATTAGACAACGCAGTTAACAATACAAAGGCATATGCTGCAGAAAATTCATGATTGAAGAAAAACAATAGGGCTTTCAAACTTTCAATTGAGCAATTGGAGTACTATGGCGATTCTTTAATGCTTGAAATGAAAAAAGTGGCTAATGAAAACAAAATCAAGGATAATAAAATTAAAGCTTTACAATATCAATTAGAGCACTTTTCTAAGAAAGATACTATCGTTATTAGAGATACAATATTTAGAGAACCTGGGTTTGTGTTAGATACTTGTATTGTAGATAAATGGAACAGAAGTTGTTTACATCTTTCCTATCCAGGCACAATAGCTTTAAGTAACGAGTATAATAATGAAAAGTATATAACTCTAAGTTCCCATAAAGAACCTGTTAAACCACGAAAATGGTTTCTACCACGATGGTTTACTAGGAAACATACTGTTATAGAAGTTATTATTATAGATCAGAATCCTTACGTTACTACTCCTAAACAGAGATATATTGAAATAATAGATAACTAAAATGAAAATTAGTATAGAAACCAAATTTGATATTGGGCAGATAGTATATATTTGTCAAAAGACTCCTAGATTTGAAGAGGGAGCTTTCGTAGACACTTATGCTGTAGATACTGCTCCTAGAACAGTTAAAGATATTATAGTTTCATATTTAGATTCTGGTCCCCATATATTTTATGTTTTTGAGGACATAATAACAATGATTCCAGAATATCTTGTTTTTAGTACATTAGAAAAGGCTGAAGAATGGTGTAACAATTATGAATAAGTATATAGATTGCTCTAAGTTAGGAAAGATAAAGGAATCTGAGTTCTCTGAATTGTTACTATCTCAGGTTGGAGGAACCATTCAGATTCCATCTAAGTATCAAGATATGTATGATCATATTGATATTATATGAAAGTATAATAATAGAACTTTTACATTTGACGTCAAGAGCGCAAAAAAAAATCGTAGAGCTGATAATACTCCAGATTATAATATCAGCTGAGTGGAGCTAAAAAATGTTCGAGGAAATCCTGGATGACTATTTGGAAAGGCTGATTATATAGCATTTGAAGGAGAGAAAGATTGAATCGTATGTAGACGAACTGATATAATTAAACTAATTGATTCTAAGGTAACAAATAAAAGTATAGATAAATCTAGGTCTTTATATACTTATTACCAAAGAGATGGTAGACAAGATATAGTTGTTAAAGTATTATCTAGTGATTTACGGAGCATTTCTAGAATATCATTTATGAAAAATATAGTAACTTAATTATATTTAATATTATCTTAGTATGTCGAAGAGTTATAAGGTTCCAGTTTACAAGGATAAAGGTATAAAGAATATTTATCATCGACTTGTTAAAAGAAGAATGAGGAATTACTTAAAAAGTAATTTTTTTAAACTTCAAGATAAAGACTTTGATTGTAACATTCCTAATCCTAGAACAATAGTTAATGATTATAATTACTGTGATTATATATTTGATGCTAGATTTGGTAAAAATCTAGAAAAATGGAGGTCTAAGCTTTCTAGGAAGTAACAATTTAAAATGTAAATCATAAAAAATAAAAAAGATATGAGTAGAGTAGTTAAGTATTATTACAGTGCCCCTGTATATCAAGGTACTGTTTCTGTGAATCCTATTATCGAGAAAACTGTTGTTTATGATGTTAAACCATGTCGTAGGTATACTATGGCTGCAGTTTATGATGATAATAGTCATACTATTAAGTTTGGACTTGCAGTATGTCAGCCTGTAGATAACTTTAATAAAGCTATTGGTCGAAAGATTGCTGGGCGTAATGCTTTAGAGAATCCGTTTCATGTTATTGAAAACTTTGGAGGTCGTAGAAATGACTATGCTGATGAAGTCATGAGTATTATGATAGAAAAGGAGAAGAACCTTTTAAAAAGACATAATCCTAAGCTTTTTAATTCCAATTATTTTGTTGAGTAATGGTTGACATCATTTTTAATGGTTATATTAGTATAGAAGATAAAAACAAAGATGCATTTATAGAAGATTTTAATAACTTTCTAGTTTCTAGAGAGGCTGCCTTTAAGGGAACTATAAGAGTTATTGAGTTTGACGATGCTGAAATTATTGATGATTAGAATCTATACTGATGGAAGTTACAAACCAACAACAGACCAAGGGGGTTATGCCTCTATAATTACTGAGGACAACAAAGTAATTAAGATTTTATATCAAGGTTATATACATACTACTAACAATAGAGCAGAATTAATGGGAGTTCTATACTCCTTAGAATATTTTAAGGAACCTAGGAATTTAGAAATATATTCTGATTCAAGTTATATTGTTAGTAGTATTAACAATGGTCATGTATATAGATGAATTGCAGAGCAAGATAATTCAAAGAAGAATATGGATCTATGAGTTAAAATAGTTAATCTATTACACTTTCATAAAGTAAAGTTCTTTTGATTAAAAGGCCACAATAATAATAAATTTAATGAACTTGCAGATTGTTATGCTAATATTGCTGCAACAGTAATCAATCCAAAGGAAGATATTAAACAGAATTAACTATGGAAAAGAAATTAACTTTGAAAAGAGTTGGTAATCATTGGTATCCTTGTGTTAATCACATGAGAGGGTATATTGATGGATTTGACAAAAAAACTGACAGGTACTTATCTATCATTGATGTTTGTGGAAGTGAAGAACTTACAGTAGAGTTTGAGAATCTAGGTATTGAACTTGAGGGTATAAATATTATCTATTTTAATGAACAAGATATTACTAGGTATTTAACTACTGATGATAGTTTTGATCTTAGATTTGTAATTAATAATCATGAATTCACAATATATTCTGATATTTACTGGTTATTAGAAAATCAATTTAACTTTAACTTTCATAAGGAGAGTTATAGGATCCATATTTACTAGATAGCAGAAATGTTTTATACTTTAAATTACCTAATTTATGATAATTAAAAATGAGGCAAATGATCCTGTAGAAAAAAAGGATGTTAGTAGGCGTGAATGCACTTTAAGTGCTGAAATTCAAAAACTACTTCTTCGTCAGCTTAAACATGAATTGCAAAATCATAATGCGTATATGAATTTTGCAAATTACTTTGGTGTTAGAGGATTTGTTATTCTTGAAGAGTATTACAAACAAAGAGCAGATGAAGAATACTTACATCATTCCTGGATTCGTAAATATTTAAATGAAAACGATGCAGAGTATATTTATCCTACTATTGAGCAGTTTGATAAGAAAGTAGAAGATATGGTAGATCCTTTTAAGATTACCGTAGATCTTGAAATTGAAACTACTCAAATGATTAATGAAATTGTTGATCAGGCAGCTAATGAGAGTGATTGGGCTACTTTCAACTGGTTGAACGGGCATGATAAAGAGACAGGAATGTTAGTGAACGAGCAGGTAGAATTCTGCCTGTCTGCTTAGAAATAAGTAGAATAGAATAAATCAAAAACGGTGAAGGCTGAGATGCTAATACCGTGCTAAACTTAATAGTAATATATTAAGTCAGTGTAACGCATAGGTTTTGAACCTAATTTGTTTGTGAGTCTGAAAAAGAATTTGTATATTTGTACTATGTTTAATTAAAATATTATGATATATGACAAATAACAAACAAATTTATGAAAATAAAATTATGACTTCAAATAGTTCTGGAGATTTTATCATTCTAGAATATATTGATTCATATAATGTAATAATAAAATTTTTACAAACAGGTACTATTATTACTGCTGAACTAGGTAATCTAAAAAAGGGCTCTGTTAAAGATCCTTATTATCCGTCTGTATACAATACAGGTTATTTTGGAGTAGGTCAATATAGTTCTAGGGACAAAAACGGTAAACAAACTCGATGTTATAAAATTTGGAAAGAAATGATTGGAAGATGTTATTGTCCAAAAGTTTCTGAATATAATAACTATGGAGGAAATGGAGTTACTGTTTGTAAAGAATGATTAAATTTTCAGAATTTTGCAGATTGATATTATAATAATTGT
Organism: uncultured bacterium; assembly: GCA_905215145.1. Next base: position 17,994 of record CAJMOW010000001.1, read on the forward strand.
TATAACGAATCATTTGTTATAGATAAAGATTTCTTGGTAAAGGGGAATAAAATTTATTCTCCAAATTATTGTTGTTTTATCCCAAAGGAAATTAATACTGCTATTACTTGAAGATTTCAATGTAGAGGTAATACTCCAATAGGAGTCAGAATCAAAAACAATAAAATAATTGCTCAAATTAATTATATGAATAAGAAAAAACATATAGGAACTTTTTCTACAATTGAAGAAGCATTTAGAGCATATAAGAAAGAGAAAGAAACTTGTTTAAAGGAATATGCTAACAAATATAAAAATATACTTCCAAAACAGGTATACAACGCTATATACAATTATAAAATATTAATAACAGATTAGAATAAAATAAACCCACGAGTGATTTACCCTTAACAGATAATGCTGAAGGTGAAAATATATGCTGAGCTTATACAAAATGAAGTATAAGAAGTATAGATAAAAAGCTATACGATAACAAAATTGAGAAGAAGAATCTATTAGCCGTACTGTTCTAGATATAGCAGAAACTGAGGGCTCTTGGCTTAGAAAGGAAAAATCTATTATGAATGCCTATAAGGGAGACATAGACTAATATGTCCATATTAGAGCTCGAACAGCATAACATAATTGTCTACAGAAACGATCCTAATTATATTAAAGCCTGTTTAAATATTGGAATGGGGGTGTTAGCATATGTACCAAAAACTAAATTCAACTCTAGTTTTGGACTAAAAATAGTCTTTAGAGTTAGTAATGTGAATATCTTGCCACCATATCTTCTAAAATTTGATATAAACCTTCTTAGTAATCCTGAGGAATCATGTTTTTATCTTAGTGATATTAAGTATAAGAATGAGTTCTTTTATTGTATTAATATCTTTAACTCTTATAGATATTATATAGAGATTAACAACAAAATATATAATATTTATTCCCTTCCAATCGGAGGGTTTAAAATATAAAAAGTTATGACAATTAATCTTCCTGATACAATTAAAGACCTCTACATAGTTGGAGATGTACATGGAGAATGGAATTCAGTTATACATAACATTCGACAATATAAAATAAAAAATTCAGTATTTATTTTCTGCGGAGATGTGGGAATAGGATTTGAGCGGTTGAAATATTATACAGATCATGTAATTCCTGAATTACATAAAGTATTAAAAAAGTTTAATGATATATTTATTTGGATTAGAGGAAATCACAGTAACCCAAAGTATTACAATAATCAACTTATTAATACTAATTATGTTAAGTGTGTTCCTGACTATACTATAATAAATACTTGTAATCTTAATATTCTTTGTATTGGAGGAGCTACATCTGTAGATAGAATTATTAGGAAGCAAAATGATTCTGTTAATATAGTTAGATATATGAAGTATCACAATTGTGACTATAAAACAGCAGAACTAAATGCTCTTAAGACATATTGGGAAGATGAAATTGTTCAATATCAACCTAAAGTTGATACTAAAATAGATATTATCTGTTCTCACACATCTCCATCATTTTGTTTTCCAACAGATAAAGGAGGTATTGTAAGCGAGTTTGCTCAATATGATAATGAATTATTAAAGGACATAGAAGAAGAGAGAGCTATTATGGATAGGATCTATAATGATTATAAAGATGATATTACTAATTGGTATTATGGACATTTTCATCAAAGCAATACTCAAACTGTAGGTAATATCTGTTTTCGATTACTTAACATTGGAGAAATCTGTAGATATTATGACCCCTCAAACAGTAACAATATATTGTAAGGTCTTAGTTATTCAAGAAGGACAATATACTGAAATAGTTGTTGAAGACCTAAATCGTAATATAACAGACGATTTAAAATATGTTACAATAGTTAGACTTCCAAACTGAGATACTGCTAATACATTTGAAGTTGGTGATATTGGTTACTTACAATTTCAATGTGTAGAAGGTGGGATTACTCAATGGTTTAACAAAAATTTAAAAGATTTTGAAGTTTATAATTATAGTAATAATTATTTTGTAAATTTCTTTAAACAAAAAGATATATGTAAACAAGACAAATTTGATTTTGAATAATATGAGTACAGAATTTGGTGAAAAATTGCAAAACGCAATGGATTCTATTGAATCCCTAACATGGAAAGATAAGAGTGGTAATGATATAAAACTTATGACAGCTCCTGAGGAAGATATTAGAAAGTGATATAAGCATTGTTATGAAATGCTATACAATTCAAATCCATGGTCTCCAGGAAAGTTTATCGTCAGAGAGAATATTCATAAAACATGGGATTCTTGTAATACAGAGTTATTTGTAAGATATCTCTTACATGATTGCGACACCGATATAAAAACAAAGAAAGATATTCTTGACTATATAAATAGTCAAAGATCCTCCCATGAAGAGGATATACTTAATGAATCTATTTCAGTTCTATTTAACGGACTTGAGCCTATTTTTGAAAAGGTAACTGTTAGCCGTCTCATGGACGCTTGTTTTGATAAACTTGATATTTTAAATAAGAAAATGATTACTGATAAGTTTATTTTAGCACAGGGAATCTGGCTAACGGATAATGAAAAGGTTGAGTTAACTGAGGTCGATAGTAATGGAAGAGTGCGTAACAGAATGGAGGTAATTAAGGAAAGATTATGTTTAAATCCTGATATTAAACTTAGGGTTAGTCCAACAGGATTATCTTTTTCTGAATTTCGCTCGTTAGTTCAGCTTACTTCTTTACCTAAGATAACATCATTATCAACAATTGCATTGAAGACTCTAAGAGATAAAATATTATTATTGTTAGACAATGATCTAAATTATCATATTAATAAATGGCATACTTTAATGTCTAATATTCAACGAGTAGCTGAAGCAAGAAATATTTCATTGCCAATATTTGAAAAGATAAGTAAAGTGTAATTTATTTTTATATCTAATCAATTTTTTGTATCTTTGATGAACCGAGACGAACGTCAGAAATTAAGTGTTCTCCGATGGATAGATGCTGGGGGGCGTGCAAGTGTAGTTGCAAGCACTGGATACGGTAATATTTGTAATTTTAAAAAATAATTTGTATATTTACATAAAATTAATTTTTAACTAAAAATATAATTACATGAGTAAATTTACAAATACAGAAGAATTAGAAATAGTTAATAAGTATAAAGAAAAAATATCTATAACTAAAATTGCATTTGTCAAAGTATAGAGTATATAAAATAAATTTATCAATAGATATTAACGATTTGATCACAGATTATAATAATAATATTTCTTTAACAAAAATGCAAAGTAAATATAAAATAAAAAGACAAGATATTGCTATGGCATTAATGTATGAAGGATATGATATTATTAATAAATGAAATCAGGTAAAGTTTGATGAGCATATTTTTGATGTTATAGATACCGAAGAAAAAGCTTATTGATTGGGTTTTATTTTTGCTGATGGATATATTGCATCTTTTTCTAAAGAAGAAAAACCTAGATATACTTTTGAATTATGTTTAAAAGGAGATGATTATTTACATTTAGAGAAATTTAAAGAGTTTATAAAGTACAATGGTCCTGGAAAAGTTACAATAAGTAATGTCAGATGTAATAATAAAATATGTAAAAGATGTAGATTTAGTATTACTAATAAATTTTTCTGACATTCTTTATATGAAAAAGGGTGTGTTCCAAATAAAAGTTTGACTTTGACATTTCCATCTATTAATATATTTAAAGATTCTTTATTAATTAAACACTTTATTAGAGGATATTTTGATGGAGACGGGTCTTTATCATTTTATAAAAATATAAAATCTGTATCTCCTAATATATCAATTTTAGGTACTAAAGAATTTTTAGAAAAATTAAGCGATATTTTAGGAATTCCTACTAGATTAAGTAAACAAAAAAGATATAAACATAATACTTGAACGCTATATTTTAATAAAGAAAGTGCTTTAAAATTTCTAAGTAATATATATGATGATTCTTCTGTTTATTTGGATAGAAAATATAATAGATATTTATTTTTTAAAATTACTTGCCACTCATTAAAGGAATTTAATGAGTTCTTTGAATAATTTTCGGTGAACTCTGAGATGAGAATACCGAGCTAACTATTATAGTAATATATAATAGCAGTGTAACGCATAGAAAGTGAACCTATTAATTTAATAGAATATAATCTTTCCACGAGTATTCAATATCCCAACTGAAATAAGTGGATAAAAATATATGCTGAACTATATCGAATATGAAGATATAGAATCTAGAGATAAAAAGCTCTAGAGATAACAAAATTGAAAACCCGTGTTGCAATTATAGCAATAAAAGCTTTTGTAAAAAGAAATCCAGCATTTAATGGTTTAATTGCTGTTCCAACAGATGTTTTGAAAGAACAGTGAAATAGAGAGTTGGCTAAAAACCAACTCTTTTCTGTCTGTAAAGTAGAGATATTTAATACTATCATTAAACAGCAATATCAAGTTGACCTATTAGTAGTAGATGAATGTCATTTATCTGCAAGTCCAACATTTATCAATATCTATAACTGTGTAGAATATAAATATCTTTTAGGATTAACGGCAACCTGGACTCGTCTAGACGGAAGTGAAAAATATCTTGAACAGTTTATGTCTGTTTGTGATACAATTACATTACAAGAGGCATTAGAAAATAACTGGGTATCTTCATATAGAAAATATAAAGTTCTTCTACATGTCGATATGGAGAAATACTGAGAGTATAATACTAAATTCCAGCAATTATTTGCTTATTTTAACCACGATTTTAAGTTGGTGATGGAATTAGTTAAGTCACCAAAAAAAGTGAAAATTTGGGCCCAAAAATGTGGGAAAAATGATAATGCTACAAGAGGTTACTTAGCTCAATTTATGAAATACTTAAAGCTAAGAAAAACTTTTGTCATGACTCATCCTAAAAAGTTTGAAGTTGCAAATAAAATTCTAGACTTTAGACGAGACAAGAAATGTATATTGTTTACTGCTACTGTAAAAGATGCAGAGCTATTTAAATCAAGAGCTTTAGTATTGCATAGTCAGAAAAAGAAAAAGGAGAATAGGATAATTCTTGAAACATTTAATCAATTAGATATTGCTAATATTGTTTCTCCTAAAGCTTTAGATGCTGGTGTCGATGTTAGAGGATTATCTGTAGGTATAGCTTTAACTTGTAATTCTTCTCAAGTGACTGATTTACAACGTATTGGCCGTGTGATTAGAGCTGAAGAAAATAAAGTTGCAGAGTTTTTTACATTAGTGATTGCGGGTTCTATAGAAGAGACTTGGTATAATAATGCCAATAAAAATCAATCTTATATAACTATTACTGAAGATCAGTTAGATGTTATATTAAAAGGTGGTGAAATTTCTACTAGACCCAAAAAAGGTATAATAGATATAGATAATAGATTTTAATTTAAAAGATCTAACGTAATACGTTATGTTTACTTTTAATCGTATTATATGAAGTTAGATACGATTTTAAATATTATGACTAAATATCAGTTAACAGCTGATGAAGTTTTGTTAATATATTTAACTTTTATTGCACAAACAGAGAATGGAAATCCCGAAGAGCATCGTATTTATTTCAAAAAATGATATGATGGCGGTGGTAATAAACGATTAAAAAGTTTATTTAATTCTCTCAAAGATAAGGGTATTATTAAGAAAAATTACAATCCTGATTGTTATGATCCTGATGAAATAGAATTTAATCATAATTTTATTAAACAATATTTTAAATTAACTGGAGAATTAGGACAAGAATTAATGGATGCTTATCCATCATCATTGTATTTAAATGGTAAGATTGTAAGTTTAAAGAATATTTCTAAGAAATTTAGAGACCTACAAGAATTCTATTTTTGATATGCATCAACTATTGGACATAGTATAAGTAAACATCAAGAAGTATTAGAAATATTAGAATGAGCTAAGATGAATGATCTTATTCATATTCCTATTATTGAATTTGTTGCTTCTTGTAAGTGAAACGAATTTGAAGAAATGAAAATAAAGGGAATACAAGGTAAGACCAGTACTTATGATGTTTATACAACTGCTTAATGAGTTTAGTAGGTGAATTATATTCTAAAATAGAAGATGGACGAGAAGGTAAAAATATAGGTCTTAAAACAGGACTTTTAAAACTGGATTTTTATACTGGAGGGTTTAAAAAAGGGGTATATAAACTTATCTTTAGCAAAAGTAGTGTTGGTAAAACATTAATGATTTCCAACGCAGATATTTGTAAATATAAATAAATTGCGTTATTTTTGTAGTAAAAATTAAAATAATTTTTACTATGATAAACAAAATAATAGAACTAAGAAAACAAAATTTAAATTCATTTGAAATATCTAACAAACTAAATATTTCAAAACAAGCTGTAGATTTAATTCTTTTAGATTTTTATTTCAAGAATGTTAGAAAACATAAAGTAAATGATGTAAAAGTTAAAGAAGCCTTATGTAAATTTCATGAAAATCCTGAAATATCACTTAAATCTGTTTCTAAATTGTGCAATTGTACATCTGCTGCATTAGGTAATTTATTTAAACGATGCGGAATTTATTTATCACATAAAAGTAATAGGATATCATATACGTTTAAATTAAATGATTTAAAAAATATGATTGATTGTTTTAATAACGGTATGTCTCTGAAAGAAATAGGTAAATTATATAATACTCAAGGTTGTGTTATTTCAAAGTTTCTAAAAAAACATAATTTCAGCCTAAATCGTAAAACAGTAAATGAATCATTTTTTGATGTAATAGACACAGAAGCAAAAGCATATTGATTGGGATTTTTATATGCTGATGGTAATGTTTCTACAAATTCTTACCATATCTCATGTGATTTACATATTGATGACATTGAACATCTAGAAAAATTATATAGTGCCTTAAATATTTTCAGATTACCAAGAACTGATAATAAATTGCAACGATGTAGATTTGCTATTTCTTGTAAACATATTAAAGATGCTCTAATAGAAAAAGGATGTGTTCCAAATAAAAGTTATATCTTAAAATTTCCAGATGAAAATATCTTTAAATCTAAAGATTTAATAAGACATTTTATTAGAGGATATTTTGATGGTGATGGATGTTTATCTTATGGAGGTAGTAAAAATATTTTTAAACCAAGATGTTGTATTGTTGGAACTAAAAATATTTTACAAAATATAGAAGTATATTCAAATACTTCATGAACATGATATGTTGCAAATAAAACAAGTGATCTAATATTTGATATAAAAAGTAATATAAATAATAGTATTAAATTTTTACAGTGAATTTATGAAAATTCTACAATTTATTTAAATAGGAAATATTATAGATATTTGTGTTTTAAAAATCATAATTTTGCCGTCTCTAAAAGTGATTTTAGAGATAATGATCGGGTAATATCGGAGAAGGCTAAGCTATATGTACAGAATAATTATCCAAATTTTGTATATAAGCATGTTAACACCGAGATAATAAAGTAATTTAAAAGTTATTTTATATTGTAACGCATAGGAAATGAACCTGTTATACAGAATATAATTTTCCCAAGAGTATCCGACATCTCAAAGAGATGAAAATATATGCTGAACTTATAGGAAACTATAAGAATTACTTGATAAAAAGCAAGTAAGATAACAAATTGAAAAGCTCTTTTGTTATATATACAGATATATATCGTATCTTAAAAGATTATCCAGATAAAGATATAATTATAGTTTATTTTTCTCTTGAACTAAGTGCTAATACATTGTTGGCAAAATTGTTAAGCTTATATTTATATGAAACTTATGGTATTGAAGTTACATATATGCAGTTAATGTCATTTACTAATAAGTTATCAGATGATATACATAAGTATGTAATTAAAGCTCGTGAGTGGTTAGAATCTATAAGTCATAAGTTTATTATATATGATAAACAGCTTTCTGCGGATTCTTTTTATGCAGAAATGATGGAACTCCATAAAAGTTTAGGAACCTTTCAAAAAAGTCCTGATGGAAAAAGAACTATATATACTCCAAATAATCCTAATCAAATAGTTAATGTTGTTATTGATCATTTACTTTTAGTAAATCCTCAAAAAGGGAGAACTAAAAAAGAAGAAATGGATCTTATATCAACTTATTGTGTCAGATTTAGAGAACTATGTCAAACTAGTTTTGATATTATAATGCAAGAAAATAGAAATAGTACAACTATGGATAGGAGAAAAGCTGGTATGGAAGAGCCTACTGCTGATGAAATTCAACAGTCGGGGGAGCCATTACAAGCTGCTGATATTTGTATTGCATTATTTAGTCCATTTAAAACCCAACTAAAAAGTTATAGAGGATATAAAATAATGGATGATAACGAAGGATATGGTTTACAAGATATTTGTAGATCTATTATTATTCTTAAAAATAGATATGGTATTTCCAATAGAATTATCATGTCTGCTTTCAAAGGTAGTATTGGTATGTTTTATCCTTTACCCAAATCTGATGAAATAAATTATGAAGATTATCTTTCATGAAGAGAAAAAGAAATAAAAGATGCAACTGTAAAAGATACAGAAGTAAAAGATATCAGAAATAAAAATAAATTTAGTTTTTAAATATGGCTATTGAACTTCCAAAAAGTAAAATTCCTGCAGAAACCCAGGATCCTAAGTATTTAATTTTGTTTGGTCTTCCAAAGGTAGGAAAAACTACAATCTTAAGTACCCTTGAAAATAATTTAATTTTGGATATGGAAAATGGGTCTACATATGTAGATGCTTTAAAGATTAAAATAAATTCTTTAAAAGATTTAAAGGAAGTCTGCAAAGCTATTAAAGAGGCGGGAAGTCCATATAAATATATTACGATTGATACTATTACTGCGGTAGAAGAAATGGCAAAACCATTAGCAATTGCTTTATATCAAAATTCTCCGATGTTTAGTGAAAAGTATGCTGATGTAAAAGACCCTACTCAACTTCCTAACGGGAGTGGCTATGCACTTCTTAGACAGGGAATTGAAATGATTATTGATATGATAGCAAAATGTACTCCTAATATTATTATATGTGGTCATGTTAAGGATGCCGCATTAAATGAAGGTGCTTCAAATAATGTTCGTACATTAGATCTTACTGGAAAAATTTCAAGAATCTTGTCTGCAAAATCAGATGCTATTGGATTTGTTCATAGAGATGAAAATTCAAATTTATGTATTCAATTTGGTGCAAATGGAGAAGTTTTAACTGGAGCTAGACCTGCTCATTTAGCTAATAAAGACATTATTGTAGCGGAACGCCAGGAAAACGGAACATTTATACCACATTGGGAACGTATTTTTCCATCTCTTGCTAAAAAGTAAATATGTCAAAACCAAAATATATTAATATTAAAATTCCAGTAATTGAAGTGTCTGATAATAAATTAATATTATCTCCTCTTGCTATTGAGACTCTTCAAATTACTCCTGGGGATAGGGTTTCAGTTAACTATGTACAAGTAGATAATGAAGTTACATATCCTATAATTTCTAAATCTATAGTATTTGGGGATCCTGAAAATGGTAATAAGTGTTCTAAATCTAATACTATATCATTTAAAGGTACTCAAAGAACTATATTAATGAAATATGGTAATCTTTTTACACTTAAACCTGATAATAAGTATAAAGAAGCATTCAAACTTATTTCAATAAATGAAGTAGATTTAAATGTTCCTGAACTAATTGATGAAGTTAATAATTTAAATAATATATAAAATATGAGTATGTTTAATATGGGTGGCGTCAAGGACGCTAAAGTAGTATCTAGTAATTTCCTTCGCGCTGGAATTCATAATGTAATCTTCAAAGGAATCGACAAAGCTAACGGATTTAATGCGATTGAACTCCGTTTTGAAGCAGTAGATGGTAGTGGTATTCATAATGAAAGAATTTTTGAACCCCGCTCTGAAGAAAGAACTCAAAGTCAGTATGGCACAAATCCATCTGAATCTGAACAGTTTATGTGTAAAATCAAGCAAGTAATTGATGCTCTTGATCCTGAACTTGCACATAAGATTGAAGCAGATGGAGATAAATTTGCTGCTCCAGATTTTGATTCTTTTATTGCTCTTCTTAAAAAATATCTTGATAAGAGGATTGGAACTCAAACGCAAATCAAACTTGTGCCGACAACTGGAAATTTTGTAGGCTTTCCTGGGTTTGTTGCACGTCTCAGTAAGGATAATGCAATTTATATGACAACAAAAGTAATTGGTAGCGATCTTGTATTAACTGCAAAAGAAAAGGTGGCGATTGACGCAGCAGCAAATGCAAAGCCTACAGATATGCGACAACGTAATAATGAACTTGATGACCTACGTGAAGATTTTTCTCCTCAGGAGGATAGTGTAAGTGACGAGGACAGTGATCTTCCTTTCTAACAATAAATAAGTTGTAGCTATATGATGCATGTACAAGCATACTTCTTTTAGTAATAAAGAAGATATGCTTGTACATTACATTATAAATAATTGTAAACCTATATATAAAGAGGTAAGATATGGAGTACAGGTTTCCTGCTGTTATAACTAGAGATTTAATTGAATCTAAGGTTTCTCAAGAAACACTAATGTATACCTATTATGGTCAACCTGTAAAAAAAGGTCTTTTTAGGTCTAAAGTAAGAAATGATTCAAAACCTACTGTAGCATATTACAAAAATCGCATGGGTAGAATTATTATAAAAGACTTTGGAAGTAATTATTGCGGAGATTGAGTATATGTGGTTATGAATAAATATGGCTGTGGGTATTATAAGGCATTAAATATAGTTGCAAGTGATATAGGTTTAATTCCCAGACAAAATAATATACCACAGGAGATTAAGTATTCTAATACAAAACTTGAAGACACTACTGATGCTATTATTCAAGTTGAAATAAAAGATTTCGAACAATATGAGTTAGATTGATGGGCTAAGTTTGGTATTGATTTGCAAACACTAAACAAGTTCAAGGTATTTTCTTGTAAAAATGTATTCCTTAATAACAATTTGTTTCATTTGTTTAAAGATAAACAATTAGTATTTGGATATTATGGAGGTATAAGAGAAGATATTGAACGTTGACGGATTTATTTCCCTAATAATAGAAAATATAAATTTATATCTAATTGAAAATCACTAAGACTACAAGGATCTCACATGTTACCAAAAATAGGAGAATATCTTGTTGTTACTAAGTCATTAAAAGATGTAATGACATTGTATAATTTAGGAATTCCCGCAATAGCCCCAATATCAGAAAATTGTTTCTTATCTGAGGCTCAATATCATCGTCTTAAAGAAAGATTTAAACATATAATCTTATTATATGATAATGATCGTCCAGGATTGAGAGCAATGATATCTATTAAAAAGAAATTCCCTGAAGTTATTTCAATATGAATACCTTGAGAATATAAAGCTAAAGATATATCTGACTTTTATGCCAAATATAAACATGATAAAACTGTTAGTCTAATTGAAAGCGCAAAAGAATATATTAAAGGAAAATCAGAAGGGGAAAGAGAAGAAATCAAGAAATTTAAAGAGGAATAGAGCTAGAGGAAATGCTTATGAAGTACAAATAGCAAAAGAGTTACGAGACCTTGGCTTTACAGGTGTTGTTACCTCTAGATCAGAAAGTAAAAGTATGGACGATAGAAAGGTTGATTTAGTAGATGTTGAGAATAAACTGTTTTTCAATCCTCAGCTAAAAGCTACTATTAATACTCCAGATTATTTTGGAATTTTAAACTCGTGCCCTTTTAAAGATAAACCATTTGTTATCTTTTGAAAAAAAATTAAACCAACAGAGTCTACATTTAGGTCAGTTGGAGAAATGGTTATGATATCTAAAGATTTTTTTTATGAATTAATTAAGAAATATGGAAACTTGTAAAGTAGAGTTTATTAGTAATACAGGACAGAAAATTGTTATAGATTTTAGTCTTGATGAAAAAGGAAATTTAGATTATAAACCTTCCTTTGAACCAAAAATTACAGACTTAAAAGCAAATTTAGGACTTTCAGCAGGGCTTTGTGAGCTATTTTTAACTGCCTTGATCAATATGAGCAAAACAGGAAATACACAGATAAAAGATAATGAACCAAAAAGAAAACTTGAGAGTTAAATATAATTTAATTCCACAATATAAAGTAAAAGAAGTTAACAAGGTTCTTATGGGCATTTCTAATAATTAGTATTACTTTATAAAACATCATGACTATTAATTTAAATGATATAAAATTATCTCCTAATTTAGAAAGTGTTTATCGTGAGAAGATGTCTGATGAGGAATATTTTTCAAGTAAATATGCCCACTATATATCAAATTCTCGTCTAAAGCTGATTAATCCTAATCAAAACGGGTCTCCGAGCAAATATAAAGAAGGATTTACTGGTGAAACCACAGTAAGTTTGTCTTTAGGTTCTAGTATTCATGAGTTATTGCTTCAGAAAGATACTTTTACTTTAGGCCCAGATATAGGTAAACCTCCAGCTAAGTTAGGACTGGTAATTGATGAGATCTTTAAACTACGAAAAAAGAATTTACCTATATACAGTGCTATAGTAGAGGCTTGCGAAAAAGTACATTATTATGAATTCAGCCTAACTCCTACTAGAATAAAAAGTATTATTAAAGATGGGTTTAGGTATTATTATAACCTTAAGCTTATAAAAGATAATAATACTATTATTCTATCATCTAAGGATCGAGATACAGTAGAAAAATGTATTAATAATCTTAATTCTAGTAGACAAGTAAATAATCTATTATATCCTACTGATATTTTTGGAGATGCTATTGAAACATATAATGAAGAAGCATTCTTTATTGATATCAACGCATCTTATAATGGTAATCAACATACTCTTAAGCTTAAAATGAAAGCTGATAATTGAACAATTGATCTTGAAAATAAAATTATCACCTTAAATGATTTAAAAACAACAGGCCATTTATTATATCAATTTATGGAACCTGGTGGATCATTTGAAATATTTTCTTATTCAAGACAATTCGCATATTATATTTGAGTTCTACTTAGATATTGTGAAAAAGAATATGGATACAATTCAGAAGAATGAACTGTAAAATGTAATGTTATTGTTGTTGAAACTACATCTACTAATAGTGTTGGGGTATACCCAATTAACAAGGAGGTACTAGAACAAGGGCGTAAAGAATTTTGTAAACTTCTTAAGATGGTTGCATATTGCGAGATGAATGATTATTCTGATGATATTATATTTGTTTAGTATGCAGAAAATAGAAATTCAGGCTCACTCCTTAGAGGAGGCAAAACTTACAGCTTTTCAAGCAGGTATTACTGTAGTACAAGACGCCACAAAAAATTGGAAGAAAGCAGGCTCTCCTATACTTACGAAAGACTTAAATATATACGCTGCAGATTTTTTAGAGGAAAAGGGTATGTTTGATTTTAAAGGAGCAGGTATAATTATTACCATTACTTCTGGAGTTGAAGATACTAGAAAAAATCCTTTTAAAATTAACAGTGTCCGTAGAAAAGGTCGTTGTCAACTTAAACGAGTTATAGAAATTCGAACTCAAAAGGACAATCAACTCTTAGGAACTGCTAGTAATAAAACAGAAGCAATAGAATTATCAAAAGAACTAATAAAGAAGTGTCAAGAGAATATATATGGGAAAACTGTATACTATTCTAGTGATATTGACTTTGAGATGGAATATACTCCTTCAGTAAGAGCTCAATTAGGGCAATATATTGTTTTTGGAGTAGATGAGGCAGATGTGAAAATAAGTAAAAGAAAAAACAGAGAGTTTGAATAAATTATTAATTAAGTATACAATATATGAATGTTGAAGAATGGCTTAACAATGATCAATTAGGAATTGATATTTGAAATAAAAAGTATAGATATAATAATGAATCATTAGATGAGTGGTTTGATAGAGTTAGCGGGGGAAATGAAGAATTAAGAAAATTAATTATTGCCAAAAAGTTTCTATTTGGAGGAAGAACTCTATCAAACAGACAAACAGACAGACAAGCTTCTTATTCAAATTGCTACTCGTCTGGTAAAATTGCAGATAATCTTGATGATATTCTTCAAACGGCAAAAAATATAGGATTAACGTTTAAAGCTCAAGGAGGCCAAGGTTTATCTTTATCTGATATTCGTCCAAAAGGATCAAAACTTTCTTCAGGATATGAAACAGATGGTATTGTTCCATTTATGGAGATATTTAATACTGTAACTGCTTCTGTTTCTCAGGGCGGATCACGTAAAGGCGCATTGATGATGTCTCTTTCAGCAGATCATCCACAAATAAAAGATTTCATAACTATCAAAAGCGACCTTGGAAAGATCAATAATGCTAACCTTTCTGTGGAAGTTGATGATGACTTTATGAATGCTGTAGATAAATTTTATGAGACGGGAGAAGTTATAACCCTTCACATTAAATCTAAATTTAAGGGATATCCTGATTATGATATAACTCCAATTGAAATTTATAAACTTATAATGAAAAATGCGTATAAACATGCAGAACCTGGAGTTATGTTTATGAATAGATTTAGAAATTATAACTTGATGGAGTATATCACTGAGTATCAAATAGATACCAGTAATCCGTTTGTTCGTCGGGCGGCATAATAAAGTGATTTATTATGAAAAATATTCTAAAAACGGTGAACATCCTTAATAAGGACAATACCGTGCTAACCAGTTATTGGGTGTGTAACGACTAAAAAGAATTATATGCGAAAAATTAATGATAAAAAAGAACTAATTAAGTTATTATCCTTTATCTCTATGGGAGATGGAGGATTATATAAAAATGCTGATACAAATGAATATAAATTTGTTATGAATATGAAAAAAGATAATGAAGATTATATTGATTATTGTATTGATATATTAAATAATTTAGTTAAAGTTCGAAAATATGATAGAAAAGATTATAACCAAGATGGATATAATCGTAAACCTCAGATTAGAATTGAATCCAGAGTTCATCCTATCTTAACACTATTACATGAACGTATTTATACAGATAAATATAAAGGACTAGATCCTCATGCATTAAAAATGTTAGATTGGGAATGTTTAGCAATTCTATTCATGTCTGATGGTTCTACTTGTTTTAAAGGTAAAAGAAAGGATAGATGTATTACTTTAAATATGAAACGACTATCCTATGGAGATCAATTATTATTAAAAAAAGCATTAAAAGATAATTTAGATCTAGAATGGAATATCCAGAAACAGAACCAATATTATTATTTATGTCTTCGTACTAAAGATCACATTAAATTTTTAAATAATATTACACCGTATATTTTACCTTCATTTGCATATAAAACTTTGTACGAATATCCCTCAAAAGAGGTGATGATATAGTCTGTACTTTATAGTAATATAAAGAGACTGACAGAAATGATCAGTCATACTTGAATAATCGAGTATTAACAAATTAGGTGGTGAACTGTTTGCCTCATGTAAAAAATTGGGTAAAATCGGTGAAGTCTAAACAAATTATTGCATGATAATACCGAGATAATTTCATAGATTACGAATAGGCTATGAAACATTGTAACGCATAGTGGATGAATAAATATAATTCCACCAAGAGTGCCCAACACTTTATAGTGAAAATATATGCTAAACTGGTCTGAATTGACAGACGTATCTCTAATGGCAATAAAGAGTATGAAGGAAACTTCCAGAATATTTAGATAAAAAGCTAAATAGGTAATATATAGGAACAACCTTTGCCAAAAAATATGTCCTGTAATTTATCTTCAATAAATCTATCTGAATACGTAAAAGATCCTTTTACAAAATTTGCGACAGTTAATTATTCTGAACTGGTTTCAGATATAAAGATTATTGTTAGAGAAATGGATAGGATTATAGATGAAAATCTTCATAACCACCCTCTTAAAGAACAACAAGAACAAATCGCTAGATATCGAAACCTTGGAATAGGAATTATGGGACTTCATGATATGTTTATAAAATTAAATATTAAATATGGGAGTTCTGAATCGATCCAACTTGCAGAGAACATTATGAGACTTATTTTCAGAAATTCTGTATTTGCTTCATATGATCTTGCTAAAGAACTTGGAACATTTCCAGGATATTCAGATAAGGTATTTGAGTCTAGTATAATGAAAAAAGCCTTTTCAAGTGATGAACTTGAAAAAATGAAAAAATTTGGTCTTAGAAACTGTTCATTACTTTCGATAGCACCAACTGGGTTTGATATTGGCTCAGTATAAATTACCCTAATTGCTGGGACATCTTTTTCTAAATTTACAAAAATTAATAGGAAACTATTTTTTATGTAATAATAATTTGGAATTTATTAAAAATAGTTCTATACTTGTACTATAATTCTACAATATAGGGATTATTTTAATATAAAAGATAATCAGCAGCGAAGCTCCTAAGTCTAAGGATATGGAGAACGTTCAACGACTATCTCGAAAGAGAGTACATCAGAAACGTATGCTGATGGAAACGGGTAAATCATCAAATATGAAACTAAAATTTACAAAAGAAGAATTAGAAAAACTTTATATTGAAGAAGAGCTGTCAACAAGGGATATTGCAAAACAACTTAATATTAGCCAAACTACAGTTCGTCGTTATTTAGCAAAATATAATATTGAAACAAGAAAAGGAGAAGATGCTAAATGTACATCTGTAATGAAAAAAAAATTAAAGCTCTTATTTTGACAATAAAACTCAAGCCAATCAAATTGATAATCTAGTTTGTCTTTGTAATAAATGTCATAGTTTTGTACATTCAAAACAAAATGTAAATAAAATATATATTGATGATAAGATATAGTCTCATCTCTATAGTAATATAGAGTACATAGTATGTAAAAGACGTGTTGTGAACGTCTTTAAAGAAAAAGCAATTTCAACTATGCTTGGAGTATCAGGCGGTTTGGAACCTCTGTTTATGAAGAAATTTCAGAGAAAAACAGTATCTCTTAATAAAGAGGAAAAGATATATGATGTTTATGCTAAAATTGTAAAAGAATATCTTGATTCTGTTCCTAATTCTTCTATAGATGATGATATTCTTGTAACAGCATATGATGTTGATCCATATGATCGTATAAAACTTCAAGAATCATTGCAAAAATATGTTGATACAGCAATAAGCTCTACAATTAATCTTAAGGAAGACACCTCACAAGAATATGTAGAAAGGTTGTATTTGGCTGGGTGAAAAGCTGGTTTAAAAGGACTAACGATATTTAGACAAAATTCCAGACCTGCTATTTTAGGTAATAATCTTAAAACAAAAGAAGAAGAAAAACAATCTTTCAAATTTGATTCTATTGCACCAGTTTCACGCAAAACACTTGGTACAACACATGGTGCAACTTTTTGTAAAAAGTGTGCATGCGGAACACTATATATAACTTGTAATAAGGATAATAAGGGTAATCTTGTAGAAGTATTCACACATACATCTAAAGGTGGTATCTGTCAAGCTAATATGAACGCTGTAACAAGATTGATTTCTCTCAATCTCAGAAGTGGTGTTAAAGTCGATGAGATAATCGATCAGATAAGAGGAATCAATTGTCCTGCTTGTAGTACGTGTAAAGCTAGGAACATAAATATCGATGGATTGTCATGTCCAGATATTATATCAAGAGTAATTACAGAAGCTATAAAAGATAATGTAAAAATTCCTCAAAAAAAGCAGATTAGTGTTCTAGATACAAAACCTTCAATAGATAACAATCATGATAATAAAAGCGTATGTCCAGAATGTGGAGAACCTTTAATTGCTACTTCAGGATGTGTAAGCTGCATGTCCTGCGGCTGAAGTCGTTGTAACTAATATCTTATTTAAAATATAAGTATGGAAACATATAGAATAAAAAATTTAGAATTCAAACCATGTACATATATTGGAGAATTACCTAAACATATTTCATTTGAAATTGTAAAGTATTATCCGAATAGTTATTATGGCGCTGAGGCAAATTTTGAAAAAGAGGGTGAATTTTATTTAGATGGAATTCATTCTATCAGAGTACACAAAAGCTGTTTTAAGTCAAAGGAAAATTGTTATACTATATTAATTTTCAGATATAACGAACATGATGATGATTATACAGCAGAATTTGTATCTGATAGATATCTTGATTTGAATGATGATGAGTGGAATACGTTACATGAGATACTATCTGTTGTAAATAAATATTTAAATAAACATATATATGAGGATTAAAGTTAAAGAAATTACTGAAGGAAGTAAATTTGAAATTATCAAAAAAGGAGATTGGATTGATCTCTGTGCAGCTGAAGATGTAGAACTTGTAGCACCGCAAGCTGGGGTACAATATGAGTTAAATGGTAAGCGATTCAGAGATGTATCGTTTGATAGTTGTCTTATACGACTCGGATTTGCTATGATTCTTCCAAAAGGATTTGAAGCTCATGTAGTACCTCGAAGCAGCACGTTTAAGAATTTTAAAATAGTTCAATCTAATTCCTTTGGAATTATTGATAATACTTACTCTGGGAATGATGATGAATGGAAATTTCCTGCAATTTCTTTAGAGCATACTGTTATTAAAAAGGGGGATCGTATTTGTCAATTTAGAATTCAACTAAGTCAGAAGGCTACTATTTGGCAAAAAATTAAGTGGTTATTTACTTCTAAGATTAAGTTTGAATGGGTTGATAATCTAGATCCCAATTCTCGGGGTGGATTTGGATCAACAGGTAAGTAATGAATTATGATATAGATAAATTAGAAAAAGAGTACAGAGTCAGATTGGATGATGTTCAAAGAAAAGCATTATCCGATTTGACTTCTTTTATAACTAGTGACGAACATTGTATCTGTTTGACAGGATTTGCTGGAACTGGTAAAACAGTGATTGCCAACATGTTATATGATATATTAGCCGATAACGGATACTGGACTGCTTTTATAGCTCCAACAAATAAGGCAAAATTAGTATTAGCATCAAAAGGAATGAAAGGAAGAGAAGCTTTAACAATACATTCCCTATTAAATCTTAAACCTAATTTAAATGTATTGGATTTTGATGCTTCTCAATTAGAATTTAACTTTTTAAATACTTCTTTCAAAAGATCATGTCAAGTATATAAATATGATGTCCTTATCGTAGATGAATGCAGTATGATTAATAGTGATCTATATGATTTACTATTAAAAGAATATAAGTCATCAAAGATAGTATTTGTAGGAGATCCTAAACAGCTCTATTCTGTAAAAGAAAATAAACCTTCTAAAGCATTTAGTAATAGAACAATTTATCTAAATAAGATATATAGACAAAAAGAAAGTTGTTTATCTAAAGTATTAAATTATTTAAGAGAAAAGCCATTATATAAATTTAAAAGCATTTCTGATGATTATTCTAATATTACAGTATGTAACAATATTGTACAAATGCTTAAAAAATATAGTTATTTATTTAAAATATCTAAAGATTTTAGTGATTCTAATTTAATAAAATTAGTTTCTTATACTAATAATAGAATTAACGCATTAAATAAATTAATTAGAGAATATTTAGGATATAAAGAAGAATTTGTTGTTGGAGAAATTCTAACAGGTTATGATACAACCAACTATTTAGGATTAAAAATAGAAAATTCTCGTGATTATATTATAACATCAGTAAATAAAACTAAATATTTAGAATTAAATGCTTGGAAATTAGGGTTAAAATCTGACGATTCGGCTTTTGAAGTAGTAGTATTATCTAAAGATAATTCAGAAGAAAACATTGATAATTTAGCTCATAAGTTAGAAGAATTTAGATTATCTGCAGTTAATGCTGGTAAGGATAATATATACAAAAAAAGAGTTAATGCTTTATGGAGTAAATATTATGATTTATCAGAATCATTTTTAACTACTTTTGATTTAAAATACGATAATAGGATAATTAAACGAAAATCACTAGATTACGGATATTGTATATCAACTCATAAATCACAGTCATCTCAATATTCTATTGTAGTGATAGATATGGAGAACATTTGGAGGTGTACAAATAAAGAAGAACTTCGGCAGCTACAATATGTAGCTTGTAGTCGTACTACAAGTGATTTAATTATATATCAAAAGGATAGTAATACTTAGTACTAATTTATTTAAGAGGTACTGTAAGGATGAAATCAGATATAAAGCTAATAACAATTAAATATTTTAATTGTACTACCACAGATAAGCCTGTTCCTAATTACTTATTATGAAGGCTTTAATAAATAAAATTGATATATAATGAAACATAAATTAACTAGAGAAGATTTGTTAACTATAATAGTATGTATTCAAAAAACACGGTTTATAGATTCTAAGTGCTCTGAAGATTTAATAGAAATAAAACAACTAGCATGTGGTACTGTATGTATTTTATTGGAATTATACTTTGGAAAATATAATTCTGATATAATATGGTTATTTGCTATAAATTCAGATAAAAACAAGTTTTCTACGTTTAATGATCTGTATGATTACCTTTCTGATCCTAATTCTGAATTAGTTTCAGATGTAGCATCTTCACTAGATGAATTACTTGAAAATCATTCAGAGAATGAGATGTTTTTAGATTTTAAAAAATATATAGATGAAATACCTTCATAGATTAAAATATAAAATAAATAGGATACTTAGAATTCCTAAGTGTATCTACTTATGTATTATGTTTCCTTTTTTATACCCTAGAAATAGATTTACAGATAAACACCAAGTAAGTCCTGAATGGCTTTTAAAATTAAGTAATAAATATTACAAAAAAGCTTATACTGAAATTAATTTGTCATATAAATTTTATAAAGACCCTAAAGAATGCACTGAATTTAATTCTATCATTAGAGATGTTGGTAAATATAATTTCAATGTTAACTTAACTCCTTCTGGTATATTAAAATTTGAAAGTGTATACATTGATTCGCCGTTTGAATTTAATCTTCAGAAACACGTTGGAAAGGACTTTACTATTACTGGTATAACTACTTCTACTAATATGTTTACCAATCATCCATATATTATATATCATGTTCATAAAAATGAGATAACAAAGTATAATTATGGATTTGCGTTTAAAACACTTAAAATTTGCATAGATAAGTTCTATAAGAAAGTGTATAATTCTATTATTTTTATTTGGGATAATATTATAAACAGAATTTGTTTTATCCCTACATCTACAGAACTAGATGCTATGCCTACTGGGTGGAGAAAAGCCTTTGGTATACAGATGTGTAAGGATCTGAAGAAAGTTCTCAAAAAGCATAATTACCTATATAAGTATAGGATTATACAGATTAAGGAGAAATTTGGAGAATTAAGGTGGTATTCTTGTGGGTCACCTAAAGGTTGTGAATATCCAGTAATAGAAAAGTATGAGAAACTTTCAGGAAGAACTTGTATTAGTTGTGGATCTCCAGCTAAATATATAACTAGAGGATGGATTAGTCCTTATTGTGAGAGTTGTGTTTCTAAAAATGAAATTTATGATGAAATTAAGTATTAGTAAAGATGCTAATGTTAATTATTTAGCAAAAATTGTTAAAGTAGATTCATTTAAACCACATCCTAATGCTAATAAGTTAAAACTAGCAACAGTTGATGGATATATTATTGCTATTAGTTCTGATTATAAGGAAGGTATTTATATATACTTTCCTACAGAATGTACAATTGATCCTGAGTTTTTGTCTTTTAATAATCTTTATAGAAAATCTGAGAAGAATGCAGATAAGAATAAGCAAGGATTCTTTGAAGATGCTGGTCGAGTAAGGTGTATCAAGTTAAGGGGAATAGGATCTGAGGGATTTATTATGCCTATTAATACCCTTGAGTCATTTGTTGGTGATATTGAAGATTGGGAATCTCTTGTTGGGACTGAATTTGATTCTATAAATAACAAGAAGTTTGTTTGGAAATATATACTCAAGCCTAATGGTAACAATAGCTCTAATGGTAAACAGCCTCCTGCTAAGAAAGTTTTAAATATTGTAAATGATCAGTATAGGCAACATGTAGATACAGTTCAGTTACAAAAGGCTATGTATGATGTTAATCCTGATGATATAATAAGTATATCATGGAAAGAGCGCGGCACGTCACTAATTTGCTGTAACTTAATGACTTATAGAACTCTCTCTCTCTTAGGGATAAGATAGCTAAGTGGTTTGGAGCACATATTCAAGAAACAGAATATAAGAATTTTGCATCTTCTAGAAGAGTTATTAAAGATCCAAACCTAAATCCTTCTGTGTCTAAAGGTTATTATAACTATGATATTTGGAGTATTGCTAATGAAGTGATAAAACCTTTTGTACATCCTGGAATGACTATTTATGCTGAAATTGTTGGTTTCATGCCAGATGGAAGTTATATACAAAAGGATTATGACTATAAATGTGTTTATCATCCTAAACTTTATGATTATTCTAAAATGAATCCTCAGCAAATGTATGATGCTAAACTATTACTGATATACAAGGAAGAGTTCATGAATGGTCTGTTAGACAAATGATTGATTATTGTGACAAATATGGAATAAATCATATCAAGGAACTTTATTATGGTAAAGCTAAAGATTTATTTGATTTATCTACAGAACAACACTGGCATGAAAATTTTATAGAATCTTTAAGAGAAACATATCTAGAAAGAGACTCTATCCTTTGTAATAATAAAGTCCCTGAAGAAGGGATTGTATTAAGAAGAGAAGTTTCCGATATTAGTGTCTATAAGCTTAAGAGTGTTAACTTCTTAGAGAGGGAATCTAAAGCTTTGGATAAAGGAACTATTGATATTGAATCAACACAAGAGTAATGACTACTGAAGAACTTAATAAATTAAAGGAAAATAGTAATATTCGGTTTATCTATAAAATTCCTAATTCTCTATATAATGAAAAATACGAATATATAATTATTGGAGATAATCCTGATATAAAAGCGGATAATATTCGGACTTTTAGCTGTGACGATTGATTTATAAGGATGAGAGCTGGAAGTTTACTACCTTATGTCTGTGCAACTCTTCCTAGATCAGGTAAAATAAAAGAATTTATAAATATATATGATAAACCAAATATTATAACTCTTCGAAGTTTTATTAATGCCAAAGTGATTAGTGAAACTGAACTTATTCAAGAATGTTTATGGGGGGAGCAACTTATAAAAGAAGGTAAGGTTAATAGAATGGATGTGTTTAAAAATAATCCTAGCTTTACTGATGCCTTAAACGGATTTTATGAAGCTGTTGATCCTATATATAAAATGTGGAAAGAAAGTAATGTGTAATCAAAATAATATAAAGGCCCCTAAGAATAAGATCTTATTTGTTCTGATGGGGCCTCCATAATTCCAGCTAGCGGTAAAACTACTTTTGCAAAGGAATTTGTGAAAGACAAGAGCGCTTGGATTAGAATAAACCGTGATGATATTAGATTGATGTGTGGAAATTATTGGGTACCTTCTAGAGAAAAATTAATTAGTATATATGAAGAACTGATGATCAAAGAGGCTTTGTCTAATGGATATAATGTCCTCATTGATGGTACCAATCTCAATCACAAAACTAAGGCTAAATGGGAAAAATTAGCTGCTAATTTTAACGCAAAACTAGAGTATAAAGAGTTTATTATTCCATACAAAGAAGCTATTAAAAGAGATAAACACAGAAATTTACAGATTGGAGAAGACACCATTCGGATGTTTTACAGGAAATATTATCCTGATCTCTTATCTCAAGAATTAGATGAAATATAATATGTCATTTGTTAAATATCTTAAAAAATATCTGGACTCATGTAAAGACTTCACATATTCAGGGTGAACTATAGATGATATTTACGATAATAATCAGGTTTATCATATTGAATGAGGTCTATTTCAGCTTCCTCCCTCTTATATATGAATTCAACAGGACAACTTTGGGCCTTATTTTTATAAATTTGGGATTATTCCTAATGTTATAGATATTACTGATAAACAAGAGTCTAATAATATATATCCACTGAGTTCTTATATTGTAGTTAACTCTGGAGAATTAGATAATTCTCTTGATTCTAAAGAACTAATAAATTTTTTTAAATCCTTACCCAAAAGTGAACACCATTAAATATATTATTAAAGAGTGGCCATATACTCAAGAGTTAATGGAATATCCTGATTTTAATGAACATTCATGTTTAATTAATGATGAGAATTGGTTAGATCAATGTTGAAGAAGACTGATTAAAATCAATAGGAAAATGTTAAAAATTTACGATTCTTATGTAAAGATGTATAATAGATTGTGTGTATTAAACAGCATAGTATTACAACATAATCTATTATATCTAGGAGTAATAGTTAGTAGCCTATTCTAATGAAAGCTAGAGTTAAAAATTTCACAATTGAAGTTCAACCTATGACAAAATTTGATTATTTAAATCGAATCAAAAAAATAGATATACAACATAGAGAGAATAAGTGGATAGATGAATTCTTTTGTAATTGAAATGGATATGAGTTTTGACTTAGAAAGGAAACTTTTAATAAACTATATACCATAGAAAATGATAAAGAAATATAAACAGAAACCTGTAATAATTAAAGCAGCTCAGTATCTAGGAAGTAATATTAACGAAATTACAGAATTTGTTGGAGATGTTCTTTTAAAATATAATAACAATACATTAGGTATCCCAATTCTTGACGGTATTGTAAAAGCTAATATTGGAGATTATATTATTAAAGGAGTTATAGGAAAGATATATCTTTGTAAACCAAATATATTTAAACAAACATACGATGAGGTATAATGATTTACTTAGTTACTAATAATCAAGAATTATTTACTAATAATATTTATACTGTTATTAATGTTGAAAAATCTTTAGAGTTATTAGAACCATTAAGAATAGTTGGATTAGATACTGAGACTGATGGGCTTAACTGCTGATCTAATAAGTTAAAAACTATCCAGCTAGGATGTTATGATTTTCAAGTAGTTATTGATTGTCTAACAATATCTCCTAGAAATTACAAGTCTTATTTAGAGTCTGATAGGTTATTTATAGGTCATAATATTAAATTTGACCTATGTTTCTTATTTAGACAAGATATATGACCTAAAAATGTATATGATACTTACTTAGGAGAAAAGTTATTATGGTTAGGTTACCCTATAAAACTCAAACCAGAAGTATGATCAAGAATTCAGTGTGATAGATATACTCCTAAAATATCAGACTCAGGAGATGTGTCTAGTTACATTTTAGAAATGAATTTGAAAAAACTTGGGGAATTATATCTTGATATTGAGCTTGATAAAACAGTTAGAGGTAAAATTATTTATGCTGGACTAACTGATGAAGTAGTAGTGTATAGTGCTCTAGATGTTAAGTACCTAGAAAAGTTAATGTTAGCTCAAAAGGAAAAACTTAAGGAGCAGGGTTTATTAAAAGCTATAAAGTATGAAAATGCCTTTACAATACCGTTAGCCTATATGGAGTATTGTGGAGTAAAGGTAAACACTACTAAGTGGAAGGCTAAAATGGAAAAGGATAATCAAAGAGAACGTTATTTAAGAGAACAACTAGACCAATGATTAATAACTAATATGCCTAACTCCAAGTATATCACAGTAAATACTCAAGGAAATCTTTTTGAAGGATTTGACACTAAACCTAAAGTAACATTAAATTGAAATAGTCAGCAACAATTAATACCAATATTTAAATCGTTAGGAGTTAATGTAGAAACAGTTGATAAGGGAGAAGAAAAGGACAGTTTAGGAGCTAAAGTTTTGGGTCCTCAAAAGGATAAAACTACTTTAATACCTATTTACCTTTCTTACAAGGAAGCTGTTAAAGTAACATCTACTTATGGTCAAAATTTTTTAGATCAAATAAATCCTGTTAGTGGTAGAATTCATACTAAATTTCAAGTAGTTGGAACTGATACAGATAGAATTAGCTCAGGAGGGAAAGAGAGTGATGGTACTAAACTAATTAATTTTCTTAATATACCTTCTGATGCAGAAACAAGAGAATGTTTTGAGGCAGAAGATGGAAATCGCTGAATATCAATAGATTACACTGGTCAGGAAACTTATTTAATGGCTTCTATATCTAATGATAAGGCAATTATAAAAGAGTTAACTGAGGGAAGTGGAGATATACATAGTCTAACTGCATATATTAGCTATATGGATATCCCTAGAGATACTCCAATTAAAGACATAAAAAAATTATATCACAATAGACGTCAGGATGCTAAAGGAATTGAGTTCGCCATAAACAAAATAACTTAAATTCACTGTAAAACCTTATAAAATATTTGCTTGTATGTATATACATATGTATTCTTCAAATACTAGCAAATTAAAATATAAGTATAACCGATTTGTGGCACTATTTGGTGACAAATAGTTAAAAATCGCATGAATTGCTAAGAACTCCAGAGATGGACAATCAGCAGCCAAACACACCTTTAACAAAGTGTGGAGGTTCAACGACTAACTAATGAAACTATGATAAAATATATTTTTAATTATATATGGTATTTAATTCAATTACCTATTTATTTTATACTAATGTGTTGTGTATTTACAATACCATTGGCAGCTATGCTATGGGGATTTGAATTAAAAGGACCAGATAAGCCTCATAGAATATAATTTAGACACGAGCGTGCGACATCTAGAAATAGATGATGATATAGTCTGAACTATGGATATAATCTAAAAACAAAACCATAGAAATATAAGATAAAGAGCTTATATATAACAAAATTGAAATTATGGTGGAGATGCAAACACTATTCACCAAAATACAGGACTTCCTTTAGAACAATGTAGATCTATTTATAATAATTATATGTCTGGTTTTTCAGGTCTTGCGGCATATCAAAAATTTAGAAAACAGGACTGATGACAAAAAGGGTATATTCTTTTAAATCCTAAAACTGGACATAAAGCTTATATATACGATTATAATACTTTAGTTAAGGAATATAAATCTTTTCAAGAAAAAGGATTTTGAGATTACTATAGGGATCTTAGAGAATCAGATCCAAAAAGCTATACTGTTAAAAAAGTTAAAAATTTCTTTAAAAGAAAAGCTGCTTCGGAGAAACAGAGTGTAAATTATCCTATACAAAACTCTGGAGCTCTCTGTTCAAAAGTAAGTCTCATAAACTTTTTTAAATATTTAAGAGAAAATAATCTTTTAAACAAAGTTAAGATTTGTATAGCCCCTTACGATGAAGCAAATGTAGAAGCTCCTGAAGAAATAGCTGAGGAAGTAACAAAAAAACTTTACGATTGTATGGTAGAAGCAGGTGCTTACTTTTGTACTAGATGTAAGCTAGATGCAGAAATTTCTCGTTTACCTGATGGATCTTTACCTACTTATTGAATTCACTAATATTATGAAAATATACGAATTAATATACTATTGGGATAGTATTGGTGATTATGTTAATATCACACAAACTTTATTGTTAACAGACAAATGTAAAGTTAATGATAAAATAAAGGAGTTTAGAGACGACAACTCTAACACAGAGGAAGTCTCAAACTATGAAGATAGTTCTAATGAACTAGATTATGTGTATTTTACCTATTTATATGGTAATATTATTTCTACCCTAGAAGTAAGAGAACACCTAATAAAAGTATAACAAGATGGATATCAAAAGAGGAGATAAATTTCTGTGTATAAATACAGTTATAATGGATAGTGGAAATACTGCTTATAAATCAGGATATATTTATACTTCTAATGCAAATGGATGCATTACTGATCTAAATGGAAATATGTACCACTATTGGAGCGATTATTCCTTATATTTTAGAAAGGTCACAGAAGATTCTAAAATTGAGTATGCAGATAAAAATAGTGCTAATTCTGAATATACTCCACGTGAGTGTTTAGATAAAATTCAGGATTTACTGGATATGTTGTACAAAAAATTAGTATAAAATAAAATGAGCTATACAGAAACCCATATAGGAGAAATAGTAGAACTTAATACACACGATATTAGTACTTGGATGGATTGTAATAATATTGATCTTAGTAGTGGAGAACAACATCCAAATTATACTTTATATTATGATAAAGATGATTATCCTAAATGTATTGTAACTAGATCTAATAGACTCTTTGTTATTAAAAATACCGAAATACCCAAAGAAGATGATATTGTTAATATGGATCAAGTTGATGATGATAAATATAAATATATTTTTAAGTTCTATAATGGTGGAACATATTTTGAGGAAGTATTAACAGAACAATTAGATAAAATTAAATTTTAATATTAAAATAAAAAAAATTACTTCAATCATTAATAATTATGAGTGAAATTATTAGATTAAATCAAGTTACAAGTTGAGAAAGAGCATTAAATGCAGCTAGGCGAACTATTGGTAAAGCTCCACTAGAAAAAGAACCATCTAAATCATGAGAAGCAAAAATGCTTCTTGCAGAACACAGCCCGATTCGATTAGTAGAATTTGACTGAACATGAAAAGATATTATGCAATGGGTTACAACGCATCTTGTAAGACATCATGAAGGTTGCGAAAAATTTGTTCATAGTCAAAGAGCCGATCGAAGAGAATTGCCTGTTCCAAGAAACGAGTTACCGCAAGGTGCATTAAATGATATGGATATGACTGCAAATGCTCAAGCTATTATAAATATATCAAGAAAAAGATTATGTTCTTGTGCATCTAAAGAGACACGGGAAGCATGGCAACAAGTAGTGGAAGCTATTAGAAATATAGATCCTGTGTTAGCGGATAAATGTGTACCTGAGTGTCTTTATAGAGGTTTTTGTCCTGAATTTATGAGTACTTGTGGATATTCAAAAACCAAAAAGTTTGAAATAGATCTGCAAAAATATAGAAATACAACCTATGAATAAGAATAATTAATTTTAAATAAAAAGCAAAATATGAAAGTAAAAGAAATTATCTCAGAAATTAATAATAATGATTTTTATTCTATTAATTCTGCAGCTAAAGCTGTAGAACTTGGAAAAGCTGATATTGTAGTAGAAAATTACAACTTTTCAAAGCATCGTAATTTTGATATTACTACTAATATTTATAAGTGTGACAATGGTTTTGTAGCTATTACAGGTCTTATTAATGATCGCAGTAAAGTGGGTTATGAAGAGTATAATATTCCTGCATTTGCAGAAGAATATATAGAGATTCCTACTGTAACTTATGCTCCTAAATATCGTCGATAATGAAAGTTAATGAAGTAATAAATCTAATAGAAGATAATTATCCTCTATATTCATTGTATAGCGCTGAGGCACTTATTAATAATAAAACTCAAAAAGTTGCCAGTAATCTATACATTGATGAACACAGACATTATGAAATCTCAACAGATGTATATAAATGTGAGGATGGATACATTGGTATAACTGGGCCTTCTAAATTGTATAGTGAACAAAATAGTTGGGAAGATATTGATGAACCATGTTTTGCCTCCGAATTTATTGCAGTTCCAACTATAACCTATAAGCAAAAGCAGTAAACAGTTATATGAAGTTTATTAAAAGTAGTTTTGAAATTTTAGACCAAATCCCTAGTATAGATGGTATATATAGACAAATTGAATTAACAGGAAGAGTATCATACAAAAGTGAGGATAAGATAACAGAAGATTCTGTTAAAAAGTTTGTTGATATGCTTATTAAGCGTGGATATACTAGTTGTTTAGAGCATGGCACTGTTTATCTTAAATTAGATGATAATACGTATAAAAGTATATTTAATAAAGATAATGAAAAATGGAATACTTTTATAAATAAGTATAAAACTAATCCTTATAGTACTGTTACTAATAATTATTATGATGTTTATATAACCTCTAATTATAGAGTATTATATCAAAATAATTGGCTTGATGATCTTCAATACCTATGTGAACCAACAGAGTATCATGAAAAAAGAATTACAGTAAAGTTTATTCTTCCTATTTTTATAAGTCGAGAATTTAGTTATTTTAGCCCAGATAAATTTAATAATGAACTTACCTTTATTATTCCCTACTGGGCTGATCTAAAAGAAGCTAGATATCAATTTTGGGATAATGATTGGGTAGATGCTACAGATAAAAATAAAATTCCTGATACTATTCTAAAACATTTTGAAGGAGATTCTACTGATATTTTCTTATCTCAATGTGAATCAGCTGAAGTAAATTATAAAGCTCTAATTAATAGGGGTTGTAAAGCTCAAGAGGCTAGTGAGATTCTTCCATTGTGTACAAAAACAGAGTTAATTATGACTAAAACTGTTGAACAATGGAAAAAGTTCTTTAAACTTAGAACTAGTATTACAGCCCATCCACAAATCAGAGAGCTAGCTATTTCTCTTAAAGAAGAATTTATTAAAAGAAACTTACTAGATGGAAACGATTAAACAACTAATAGAAGAATTTCTCAATTCTAGTAATAAGGAATTAGACTTACCAATGATTCCTATTGATGATATAGATAGTATTATGTATCAGATTGGAGCTTTGGAGGATTGGAGTCTTGAGGTTAATACATATGGAGGTTTTTATAAATCTTATGTCTATAATAGTTTAGGTTTAGAGCTTAGTGGTTCTTTATGTTGTGGTGAATTTAAACTTAGCAAAAGATAAAATATGGGAGAAGTTTGTGGAGATAATAGGTTTGAAATAATTGCTAAAGCTAAAGAGGATATAATATCAAGCACTAATATTAAATCATCTGAAGATGAGATGAAAGTACTTGATAATTTTCTATTTAGATGTTGGCAAATGGGATGGTTAAATAAATATGAATAATGACTAGATTAGAATTTTCAGAAATGTATCCCTACGCTGTAGATGGTTCCAGAAGAAGTGCAATTTTTGGAGAAAAGAAAGCACTTCTTATTAAAATTTTACAGCAGGGATCTCCAGTATATCAAGATACTTTTTATTATGGACGTGCGGGAAAATCAGACCACTTTAAGGAGGTAACAGTTGATGATATTGATAGTATAGCTGGATGGAGGGATTTTCATTATTACACTTTATACACGGACAGACAAGGTAATAGTGCTTGGATTTTATCAGGAGGAAGATACGATTAATATGCCTAGAAATGTAACTATGTTTGAAGTAGATGAGTGTGATGACCTGGTTACATCTACTTATGGAAGAATCTATTTAGAAGAATATAGGCATGAGTTGTTTTTGTATAGAAACTTTTATCCTCATGTTAGCCTGATTATTAAAGATCTTGAAAGCAAAGGAATTTTAAAAGAAGGGGAGTATATAATTAGTATTGATTATTAAGGTCATGTTAAGTAAAAATATTATTAAATTTCAAGAACGATGAGGTTTAGGTAATATGCAAGTATTTTCATATGGGAATGCTAAATTGCCAAAAGAAACACTCATAGTAAATATTACATCTGCGGTACATTGTCCTTCGGAAAAATTAGGATTCTGTAGATGTAATAAAGTATGTTATGCTAAAAAATGTGAACGTATATATAAAGCATATTTACACAAGAACACATTGATTGAGTCATACATGTATTTGTGGGATGATAAAGATCTTAAAGACATGTTAATGTATTATATATTAAATGCTCCTGTTAAGATTAAATACGTTAGACTTAATGAAGCAGGCGATTTTCCAGATCAACAGTCCGTTGATAGATGATCTAGTATTGGACGATGATTACATAAAGTTTTTGGAATTAAAACATATTGTTATACTTGTAGAGAGGACTTAAATTTTAGCGGAGTTCACTTTATAGTAAATTCTTCTTCTCCAAATATTAAAGCGCACCGTTGGTTTTTCTGTGTAGATAAGTTTCAATTTAATAATTTACCAGATAATGCTGTAAAATGTAAAGGAGATTGCAGAAAATGTAGTCTTTGTTTTAACAGCCGTTATCAAGGAGTAATATATTGTAAACAACATTAATGAAGAAATATTGTTTAACTAATGAGTATCCTGGGATTTGTTGGGCTTATGATGCTCACAATCCTAGGATTTTTTATGAATGTGGAGCTAATTATGAAATGTTAGATGTTCCTATAAAAGGCATTGTAAAATTAACATTTAAGCGTTGGCTTGATAAAGATAAAATAGAATATGCAATTAATTAAAGCATGTAAAGAGTTACTTATTCAGCAACCTTTTTACGGCCTTTTTATGCTGAATTTACGTAAGGAGATAGTAGATAATAATCATTCTGTAAAGACAGCAGCAGTTGGTCCTAATGGCGTTAATTTTACGTTATATGTAAATAAAACATTCTGGGAAGGACTTACTGATAATGAGCAAATAGCTGTACTTACACACGAGGTTATGCACATATGCTTCTTTCATCTCACTGATGAATTCAAAGCTGATAATCCTTATAATATGAATATTGCTGAAGACGTGTCTATAAATCAGCTAATTACAAGATTACCTGGTGGCTGTGTCACACTTCAATCTCTTTCAAAGATACTTGGTAAGAAGCTTGAACCTAATAGAGGATCATGGTATTATTATAGAGAAATTGAGGATTTCGCCAAGAAACATCCTGATAAGTGTATGCTTGGTGTTGGTGATTTCAAGCAAATTGATGATCACACAATGTGGCCATCAGATATATCAGAAGCCGAACGTAAATTATATGAAAATCAAGTAAAGTCTAAGTTAAAAGAAACAGAAGCATTTATTAATAAACAAGCAGGTCACATACCTGGAGAATTAAAAGAAATACTTGAAAAAATAAAAAATAATCCTCCTGTTTTTAACTGGAGAAATTATCTTAGGAGAGTGGTTGGAGATTCTATTAGTAGTGATTTACAATTAACTAGAATGAGGCCGTCAAAGAGATTACCTGATGCTAGAGGGACTCGTTTAAAAAGAAAGCCAAATATATGTGTTGTTATTGATACTTCAGGTTCCATTAATATGAATAATTTCTCTGATTTTATGTCAGAGATTAATCATATATATAAAACAGGCGTAGAGATAACAATTGTAGAATGTGATACTAAAATCACTAAAATATGTAAGTTTGATAAGAAGTCTAAATTTGAATTTGTAGGTCGCGGAGGTACAGACGTGACTGATGCTATAAGTTATTATAAAGAACATAAAGAATTTAGTTCCTGTGTGATATTTACTGATGGTTACTTATCTAAATTTACATTTTCAACTTATAAAAATTTAATCTGGATTATTACATCTGATGGGAATAAATCTCAGAAGTTTCCAGGAATAACTGTATTAATACCGTAATAAATATGGAATTAACGTTAGGAGAAATAAAACCTATTTTAAAATATATTATAAATAATAATAAATCTCTTCATGAAAGAGGAGAATTTCCAGTAAGTGTTCAACTTACTTCACTTCCTGGTATAGGTAAAACTAGCCTAGTAGAACAAATAGCTAGTGAAATTGGAGCAAATTATATTAAGAAAAATCTAAGTCAGATGTCAGATCCAGGCGAACTTTGTGGGTGGCCTATTAAAGAGCATTATGTTTGCAAAAATGATGAGTGTAGGTGGATAACAGCTGAACTTATAGAAAGTTATAGTAAAGCAGGTTGGGAAATATCAGAAGAAACTAGAATGAGTTATGCAATCCCAGAATGGATAAAAAGTATTGATCCAAATAAACCTACTATTTTGAACCTTGATGATATTAATCGTAGCTCTACTACTGTCTTAGCTGCAGTTATGGAGCTTATATCAAGACAAGAATATTTTTCTTGGAAATTACCTCCTAATAGTACTGTTGTTTTAACAGCTAATCCTGAAGGGGGGGATTTTAATGTAACAGAAATTGATGAGGCTATTAAAACTCGTATGTTAAACTTTAATATTAAGTTTGATAAATACGATTGGGCTAAATATGCAGAAGAAAAAGGATATAATAATCAGGCTATCAATTTTATGCTTCTTTATGGAGATGAATTAATAGATCGCTCAAAAGCTAGACAGTCTAAAATTAATGCTCGAAATTATACTATGTTTATTAATACTATTTCTAGTATTGATGACTGGTCTAAACCTGAAAATTTAGCTTTCATTCTTCAGATTGCATCTGGGTGTTTTCTAGATGAAGACGATATTGTAGGAGGGTTGTTTACTACATTTATTGCAAATAAACTTGATAAACTCCCTTCACCCGAAGATTTAATTAATAAGGACTGGAATGATATTAAGAAAACACTTGAAAGTCAATTATATGATAAGGATAAGTATCGTGCAGATGTAGCCTCTGTAATTACTACAAGATTTATAAATTATAGTTTGTTATATCTTAGTCAATCTGGATCTAAAATAGATATAATTATAGATCGTATTCTTAAGATAGTCGATAACGAGAAATTATTACTAACAGAAGACCTAATTTTTAGTTTAATAAAGACATTAAATAAATACTATCCTGGTAAATATAGTAAGCTTTTACTTAATCCTAAAGTAGCTAAAAAACTTATTTAAAATGATATTACAAGCCAACAAAGATAAAATTAAATATATTTTATGTAATGAATACTTATGTTACAACTATATTCACTGTAATATAGATAGTAGTAATCTGACAAATTTAGTAAAGTTGTGTGATTTTGGGACTCGTAAAGATTATTACCTACAAGAAGGGTCTTATATGGCTCCCTGCTTAATACGTTGGATAGATGATAATCTTATTCCTACACCAGGAACATCTAGTGGGGTATATCTAGGAGATCTTGAGAGTATTAATGATAAAATTAATTCTAGATATAATATTAAAGATCAAGAGGCTTTGAAAAAAGTGTATTTTGATCCTACTAGTAAATATCCTAGGAATAAACTTAGTACATTAACTCCTATAAAACGTTGTTTAAATCCAGAAAAAGCAGATACTGCTATTATAAGCAATAATATACCTTTAAGAAATTATGAACTTACATCTTTAGTCTCATCAGGTGATATTAAAGATGTTTTAATCCTATATTCAGTAAGTGAGAACTGTTACTATTTTATAGATTATATTATAGATAATATTGAAAATCCTGATAAATCTTCAAGGTTTAATACTCTATGTAATAAGTATAGAGATCCGAATCTTAATGGATTATATAGTTGGGCTTCAGTATTAATAAACGGATCAATCTTACCGAATGATTGCAAACAAGTGTATTATGGTAGGGTAATTTTGTTATCTAATTT
The DNA here is from genome assembly GCA_905215145.1 of uncultured bacterium. The sequence continues at coordinate 53,253 of CAJMOW010000001.1, forward strand.
ACGGGAAGTAACATTTGTAGAAAATTTACTAACAAGATACTCAAATATTATTTACGATTCTGACTTAGAAAAACTTGTTTCTAATAAGCAGCTTAAAGTAACAGAAGATGATATTATAAGTTTAGGTAATCTTATATCATCTAACGATCCTGATAATGTAAATCTCGGTATTAAACTACTATCTTCATATAATATAAATGAATACCCATGTTCAATTAGTATCTATTTGCTTTATAATTGGGAAACTATCAAAAGATTAAACAGTTTTAATTCTAAAGCATTCAACTATATATTATCTATCTTAGGTATAGAAAAGAAGGATGTTCGAGGTTGGACTATTGATGATATAGTAACTCGATTATACTCAAGGAGTACTAACAGTAAAGACAAGGAATTATCAAGAAGTATTATTAAGGATCGTATTACAAAACACATATATTCAATATATAATAGATCCTTTAGTCATAAATATCCTAGTATGAACTTTACTGCTAAATTTATAATTGAATAATTAATGAAAACTATTATAGCAATTTCTGGGCTTAAGAATTCTGGAAAAGATTTAACTGCCCACATGATGAAATATTGTCTTTCTGTTCCGAAATGAATGAGACAATATTGGTTATATTGTATAGTATATGATTTTATTGTATCTAAATATGAAATTACAAGCTTTGCATCTTCAATGAAAGAAGCTTTATCTGTTTTAATTAATATTCCTGTTGAAAAGTTTAATGATAGAGACTTTAAAGAAAATTGATATATTAATTTACAGAATATTCATGTTACAGCTTTTCCAAATGAAAATCTAATGATTACAGATAAGCAATTAAGTAGAATAATAAAATCAAAGAAGTTAAATACTATATCAGATTATTATATTAGTATTAGACAACTTTTACAAATATTTGGAACCGAAATCATAAGAGAATACTTTGGAAATAACTTCTGAGTATCAAGAACTTTATTAGATAAAGACAATATTATTATATCAGATCTACGATTTATTAATGAATATGAACAAGTAAAAAATAATAATGGAATAGTGATTTATATAGATAGAAATCAAACTCCAGGCTCTCATCGTAGTGAAAGTGAAGTAATAGAGTTACTTAATGAGAACAAATTTGATTATATTATTAATAATGATGGAAGTATCGAGGATCTATTTAATAAAGTTTCATGTTTAGCTTCTAAAATACTTAAATAATTAATTTTAAAATATATAAAAATGGCAAGTACAGAAATAAAATACTGTAACATCTGTGCACAATATAATATTGTTCACGAGTTTCAAGATATTACTTACGGTAAATTTAAGAGAGTCTTCAATATAAATGAAAAAACTGGAATGGGTGTATGTACCGTATGTAATAATGATAAGAAAGTAAAGAAGTAAATGAAAAATTACTCTATAAATTATGAAATTAACTCTCAGATTATCAGAATAAAAGATAGCGAAGAGTTAATTTCTCTTTCTGACGCTTTAAGGAAAGCTGTAGATACTAATACTGATTTAATTGAACTATCATCATATATTGATAACAATAAAAACCAAGTATCAGTATGTATCTTTCAAGATTATCAGAAATTTATATACCAACAGAAAAAACGAGAGAAAGTTTTAAAAGCAGGTCAAGCAAAAGTTGTAATTAAAGAACTAAGATTTGGCCCACAGACAGATGAACATGATTATCAATTTAAACTAAAACATGCCAGAGAATTTATTAAATCAAAAGCTAAGGTAAAAGCATACATAACGTTTAAAGGTAGAGAAATTATGTTTAAAGATCAGGGAGAAGCTCTTTTATTACGTTTAGTCATGGATCTTGAAGATATTGCTAAAGTTGAATCTAAACCAAAGTTGGAAGGTAAAAGAATGAACATGGTATTAATTCCTAAATAATCTATTAACTATAAATTTATAAAATACCCCTTTGTTGTACTATGTGTACGACAAAGGGGTTCTTTTTTTTATTCTAACTGATCACCAATATATTTTAAACTATTTAATGCTCCAAATGAATTAACACCAGCATCAAATAAGTTAACATCTCCTGTAATTATTCCAGAAGTTTGTTTGTATAAGTTCACAACTATACTATGCATAGGTGGATTTAGATCTCCAAACATTGAAGATATAATACCAGTAAATGGCCCATCAGAAAAAGATGTATATAACGAAGTACCTACTAAATGACCTACAGGTCCAAGATCTTCTTCTCCAGATAAAAATAGAGCTTTAACAATTCACATAAGTATAGACATTCAAATCATATCATGTAAGAATAAATAGAAATTAGCTCTTTTAGTTGGATTTTTTCATAGTTCTTTAAAACCATTAAAATCTAACTTGTATAGTGTTTTTCCAAAACTAACTATTGAATATGCAATTCCCTCCATAAATCTACCTTGCCATTCAATATAAGGTTCCCAAACGTCATCAGGTTTTAATTCTGTTTCAAGACCGATCCTAACAGATGGAATTCCTTTTTCATCAAATGTAAATATACGAACATATCTTACTCCATTTTCATCAAATTTTTCAGTATATTGTCCTTGATTATAAGTATCTGGCTTTAATATCCACTGTTCAAACTTAGCTGATAAGAATGTTCTGAATTGTAGAATCATAGCGCCTAGAAACATTTGTTTCATAAGCATTTGCGTACTTTTATCATAGTGGCCAAAGCATAATTCTGTAAACGATTTAATACTAGTTCCCTCTTGAATAGTATAAGCCCGTGGTAAATCATCTCCATCTTGGATATTTCATCCTTCTCTATTAAACTGTTCTCTCATAGCAGTATATAAAGCATGTTGCTTTTTATACTCTAAAGAATTCTTATCAGCTTTAGAATCAGACAATAAATTAAATCTTTTATCCTTTTTGAAATCATAGACAAGTTGGTCATTAACAATACTATAAGCTTCATAACATCCATCATGTAACATCTTAGCAATTAATAATCCCATTCTATGATACGAATCAGGAACTCTATTAAAGAAGTATAACGCATCAGAATCTAAATTTTTAACACCCGTTTTAGATGAACTTAGTCTCTCTTGAACTTGATGGGGATCAGCGTTAGCCATTCCATAATCCACATTTAAGGCATCAATTAATGTTAAAGTATTAACATCTTTAACACTTTGTTTAAATATAATAGCTCATGCTTTAGCAACATCCTTTTTAGTAAACTGATCTTTTCCATAAGCTTCTGCCATAGTTCTACTTAGATGTATTCACATTCCCTGCATCATCTCTCGAATACCTGATCTAAGATTTAAGCCAAGAGCGGTAGCTGTTGTTATTGATTTAACTACAGATAACATCTTATATGCACCTTGCAACTCTTTAGCCATAATAGGCTTACTATAAACGTTGGCATCAATAAATTTATCTATATATTCTAAAACATGATCAGTAACTACTCCAAACATCCCAGTCTGATATTGTAAGGCAATCTTAATACCTTGAAGTCTGGGAAGATATTCATTCATTACTTCTTCCATTGTGTATGTATGGATGACATTTAATAGTAAATCTTCAAGTTGAGTTTCTAGACCATCTATACCATAATTTTCAATTAAATCAGATCTACTAAGTCCATTTAATCTATACTTATTGTATACCTTTGGCTCCCCTTTTGATTCTCTAAACTGTTGCTCTTGCTCAGGAAGAAGTTTCAGAAAGTTTAAAGCTTCATTATATTTAGATGTAAAGGCTTGTTTATATCCTTTATTGTGGATTTGAGTAGATGTACTTCCCATAGAAACAGGAACTTCATAGTAAGACCCGTCTTCAATAGCTTTGGCTATTTTACTTTGATTACCATCAAATCTAAAATCGTTTACTATCTCTAGAAACATCTTAATAAAGTCAGATTCTTCTTTAGCCAAACTACTATCTGAAGGGTTTTTTAGTCTAAATGATTTATCTATATTACCATTTGCATCCTTAACAAATAAGTTATCAAAAAACTTAACCTCACCTCCAATAAGTCTATTTCTGTGATTATACTCATAGAAAGCTTTAACTACTTTACTAATTCTGGGTTTATATGATAATTCCTTTCTTCTAACATGTGCTTCTGCTACTGAAAATATTTTACTCAATGTTTGAATATTTTTAGAGGAAGAATTACCTGCACTGTTTACATATGAACCAGTATACCATCCTTCTCTAGAAAAGTTTACTCACAATTTAGGATCTTGTTCAATATAAATAGAATATCCATTTAGCTTATTTAATGCTCTACCTAATAACATATATGCTAACTGAATAGGATCATCAAAATTTCATTTACCCTCTCGTAAAGCTGTACGTAAACCATCTGCTGACTTTAACTTCCTTAATTGTTCCATTTTCTGTAAGATAAATGGAGCTCCATTTACAATATCATCAGGACTAAAATTAAATTCTCAATTACCCATGTGAGATAGTAATTCTTCACCAGCAGTGTCTCTTATTATATTTACAGCAGCCTCTAATGTCGTTGCAAAATTTTGAGATGTAAGACTATTAGTAATACCGTGTATTCTACATAATTCAGAAAAGTTATCTAGAAGAGTTTCAGAATAAGTTTCTGTTCCTTTTTGCATTCAGATATTATGTGATTCTATTTTATTAACTTTATACCCTTTAAGTACCTCAGGCATATTGTTTAACAAGCACATAACTTTAATAAGGTCAATATTACCATTAGACGCTTGCATTACCACATGACTATCAATATCACTGTCCTTTTTAGTTGCTCCTTGAATAGATTTACCAAGACCTAAATTAACAACAGAATGAATATCATTATGAGTTACTGATATTATTTCCATTTTACCATCTTTAGTAAATACAAATATACCTGCAGCTACAAACTTAGGATTATTCTGGAAAGTTCATCCATAGTCAGTTTCACTCTTTTTTACTAAATATTTTCTAAATATCTTTTTACAATAATCAGACTTAAATTGGTTATCAGCAGCTAAGTCATCAATGGATCCATATCCTTCAATAATTTGTTGAATGGTATCTGCTAGGGTAGACATTTCAGAGTGAATATGCTTATTTTCTTCATTTACTAATTCTTGTACTTTTTCTCTGAGTTCCTCCTCTGTTTTAGCATATACTTTACGTTTCTTCTTATACTTATTTCAAATTCAGTATTTTCCAAACTTTCGTTCTGGATCAGTATCATCAATATAATGCACAATTCTAGGATTATTAATATATTTATCCACAGTAACTGTATTTCTCTGTACCTGAGTTTCTACTGCATAATTAGGAACAAATCTAGTCATTGGTTCCTGAATTGAGTTTATAAGATCAATATCATCAAGTAAAGTTTTTACTGGAAGAATAGTATTTATAGTTTCTGTATATGGAGCATTGGGATTTACTTTTATTTTAGTAAAATCAATATAAGCATCATCTAGCTTATTGATAGTTCCGTCTTCATTATATTCTGGATCTATCTTAATGGGGACAATGTTTGTTTCTCCAACAGTAATGCCATATTGTGCTAGAATATTCTTATATATTCCTAACTGATATCCCGCAGAACGTTTTTTAGTAGAGTGCCATGTAGTTGATCCTTGTATGTTCCTAGTATCCTCTCATATTCCCACTTCTTTTCTGGAAACTTTAAAATCATAAATATGAGCGAATCCCCTCTGGTCAATAACTAACATATCAATTCTACCATTAATACTTTTAATCCCTTCTGATTGATATGCTTCATGAATTTTATCTGATATTATAGGAACTTCTGTTAAGATTTTAGCATTTTTACCATATTTAGATTTAATGTCTTCAATAAAAGATTTAAATTCTTCAGTTAAACGTAATACTTGTTCTTCACTCAAATTAATTGGTTTAAATGTAGTATTATTAATAATACTTTCAAATAAGGAATGTATTTCGGTACCATAATCAGTTAATTGAGCTCAAGACTTTTGTAACTTTTCTAAATATGAATCAATTTGAGGTTTAGTCATTCCTTCTACACTTAATCTTTCTCTTTCTTTTTTTAAGAAATCATTTAAGTTAAAAGGAGGAACTAATTCCTTTTGCATATTAGAAGGGTCTCCATTAGATGTAATAAATCTAGTAGTACCTATTGAGTCAGGAATCTTAAGTATAGTTTCTGAATCTCCATCATCATTTATAATTACAGATTCTATGGAAGCATTTTTAACTTTACTTGTAATAACATTTACCTTTTCTATGGTACTATCCATAGGATTAATTTGAAAAGTTAAATCTGATTCGTTTATTTGATAATCTGCTAATTTACTTGATAAGAAGTTGTCCAGCTCCATTTCGGAGCTGAACTTTATCTTCTTACCGTTTATTGTAGTTTCATATGTACATTCCATTATTTACAATCCTCTTTAATAATATTATCTTTGATGAGCTTATTTTTAAGCGTAGCTATCTTTTGAGATACCTTATAATTCTCTATTAATGTCTCTCCTAATGATGGTAGAATATCAGATTTTATAAATGATTTAAATTCTGGAGATACAAGATTCAGAGCATCTATTACAACATCATAATCTACTCCTCCTAATCCCTCATTATATGCCCGCTCAATTAAAGTTGCTAGAACCTCTTCATCAAAATCAGATCCTCTTTTATTTTGATATTCAGGCATCTCTCTCATATATTTCCAAGTACCTGTATTTCTAACTCTACTTAGTACTGAATAGTATTCATTAGGACTATTCACTTTAGCATCTGCTAAATATAAATGGCTAAATTCATGGACTACTGTATCATCTTCAGCTCTATCTACATTAATGTAAATTTCACCGTTCTTCACAAATCCCCTAGCATTCCTAGTAGTAGAATCTTCATTAACTAAATCAGAGTCAGTAACTATATGAAGTCCCCTTAGGTTAGCTTCCTTAATTATTGTTATAAGTTTTGATTTAGTTGAGGGATTAGTTTGATAATAATAATTATTATCAGTATTATTTGTTTCTTTATTTAATATATCAGCTAATGCTCTAGCTTGACTTACTCTTGTTGTGGCGAACTTGTCAGTAAGAGTTTTGCTATAAGATTTTATCCTTAGCTCATCCATTAGCTCAGAATTCTGTCTTGCCCATTCTTGCCACAATGGTAGATAACCTACATAATAACTGAAATCCTCCATATCTTCCTTAGTAAGTTCTGTAACTTTAGTATTATATAGCTTATTCCAAAAATCATTTGGAAATTTATGTTCCCAAGCTAGCCAAACAGGAAGTCCCTCAGGGTCTTTTTCATATAAATCAACAATAGAACCTCTAGCTGGAGCCTTGCCTTTACTACTTTTCTTAATAACTTTTTGATATACATCTTCAATAGTCATTCCAGAAACATCAACACCATCTATAATAGTACCTTCTTTAAAAGTAGCATTAAGAGCAGAGAATCTACTATCACCTTTAGTTGAAACTTCATATGAATTATCCGATGTTCTTGCTCAAGCAACTAATTGCTTCTCATTGGAATCTTGATTATCAGCTAATTCCTCATATTGAGCTTCCTCAATATCCTCTTCTAAAGGAGCTTCTTTAAATCCAATATCAGAATCTATATCATCTACAATAGGAGTTGATTCTACTAAATTAAACCTAATACTATTTTCTTCTGTTCTAAATTTATTAACTAAGTCTTCAATATTTTGACTATCAATTCAGCTATTAAAATCATAGATAAGTAAATCTTCATTACCAGATGATACTAAGTCTTCAAATATCCTAGTCATAGAATTAGGACCGAACTTATCTTGATTAACAATTAAGTTGTATAGATAAAACATATCCACTAAGTTCATATCAATACCACTTACTTTAATCTTATTAAGGTTATTAAAAGCATATAATGCTTCTTCATATAAAGCTCTAGTCTTCTGAGTGTTATCAACTTGAACCATATTAAGTGGTAGCTTATAGAATGGAACTCCTTGTCTTAGTCCAAAAGTTAATAGCTGAACAAACTTATTATCTTTCAACTTATCCTTTAATAAAGGAATAGCGTAGTTTTCAACATAACTTCTAAACTTGTTAATATTATTTTCATTATCTAATCTTAACATATAAGGAGCTGGATTCTTAGGACTAGCAGGAACATTTATTTCAATTCCTTTACTAATAATCCAAGATCTAATAAGATACTTATCTATTTGGTCTTTTATAGCTCTAATTTCAAGTTTATTTAGTGGTTTGCTTACATCCATACGAATACCAGCAAAGTTTCGACTAAGTTGATTTAGAATTATATCTTCCAATCTATTTCTAGATGATAAACTATTAAGAACACTCTTGTTAATTGCAAGAACATTAAACATTTCTCTAAAATGAGGAACTGTACTGATTACTTCCAAGATATTAAAATTAACCTTATTTTGTTCGTATTTTTCAATACTTTCCTGTTTATAGATTGGGTCAGTAATAAATCTAACTAAGTCAAAAGATTGCCAGATATTAGCCATTTCTCTTCTAGACTTAAAGTAATCTTGTCTAGCCTTTATAGCTTCTTTAGGTTTACCTAATTTAGCTTCTAAATCTCCATGTCTAATATTACCATTTATATCTTCATATATTAAATTATATTTATTATAGAAATTATATAATGGAGACCCTTCTTCTAATTCTGGATATATTTTCTGTAATCTTCTCTCCTCTTTTAATATTTCTTTCTTTTCAGGAGTTAGTCAGGTTTTTTCTAACTCTTTTTCAATTCTTAAGTACTCTTCTTGCTCTTCTAATATTTGTCTATTAAATCTACTTTCAATATATTTTTCAATAGATTTAACATAACTATATAAATCAGAAGTATTAGTAGGAAGACCTTGATTAATTTTAAGTATCTTTCCTAAGATACGTACTTCATCCGCAGATATAACTTTATCCAGCAATTGTAGATATTTCTCTTTTTTCTTTCCTTCAGAGGTATATGCTTTATCAGCAACATAACGAACTTTATCATAGTTCTGTTCATCACTAAACATACTAGTGGTAAAATCGTTTACTAGTTCGGTTATATCATCATCAAGCATTAGATTACCCACCTCATTTAATGATTCACCTAACATAAGAGAAATAGTGTAAATATCTACCCAATTTGCATCTGCATTAATCTTTTTAAGAACTAATTCTTTAGCATTCAATTTTGTTACGAACTTATCGTTCCCATAAGTTCTCTCATAGTTTCCCATGAGTTCAGACTATATCTTATCCTATATAGGATCTCCGCACTTCGAACTTACTTAAGTTCTACTCTACTCTGTCATTTCTGCATTTCGATAGTCGTTGAACTTTCTTCCTATTTAGGAAGCTTAGTAACGGATTGCCCAATATTTAAACTTATTACTATCTCTAAGTGGTTAGCTTAGCCACTACTATATTACTACAATAGCTTAGTATTTAAATCTCTAAGGGTGTTCCCGTTTTCACGGAGTTGACAGACAATGTAACTCACTGATAATCAGTAAGTTAGATACTATCTGTAGCTGCATTAAGCAGCTCTCCAAGTACCATAGATTGATCATCCAAAGCATCTTCATAACTTATTACCTGTGCTAGAGTTTGTCTAATATCTTCAGGAGTATTTTCAGGTAAACTTTCAAACACTTCCATATTAACGTTAGCCAATGTTATTAGTCTATCATTATGAATAAATGTATATCTTTTTAACATTTCTCTAGCTGTATCAAAGTTACCAGTTTGAATTGCTTCATTAATCTCTCTAAACCTAGTATTATATACGTTGCTTAAAGCAAAGAAACTTTTTAATGCTGTAGCAACATTACCAATAACTGCCTTACCAACCATATTTTGAATCTGCATTAAGTACTTACTTGCTGGATTATAAGGACTCATATATTTAGCAGATTCTCCCAATACAGACTTACTTGCAAGTTCTTGCATATGAGATGTTGTAATAGGCATTGTAAGGTTAATTTGATTTTTAGGACTCAGTATTACATCAAATATGCCATTTACAATTGTATTTCTTAGAGCATCCTGTTTTAAAAATGGAGACATTTTTGGATCTTCTGCATTTGTAAGTAATTCTCCATTATTAGAAATAGAATAGCCAAGTATGTAGACCTTATCTATATCGTACATTTGTATTAACTTATATTTTCATATAAGATTAGACTATATCTTCATCTTTCGATGTTTCTTATTTCGCTTTCGCTACAAGAACTATATCGGTTTAGTTCTTTGTGATAAATTGTATTGTATTTTGTGTATCATAGATGGAACTTGTTGTACATAAGGCTTAACAATATTTATAAATTTTATACCTTCTTTTGTTCCACAACATAAAGAGTATGTACCTTTTCCTTCAGAAATTTTATAAAAAGAAATATTTCAAACTTCCTTAAAGTAATCAATTATTACTTGTAGTTCTTTTTCTGGCAAACATATTGCAATTCTTATATAAAAGCCATGGATTTTATTTTTTGATTTCCGTATATTAATACATCCATCATCCATATATCAAATTGCAATTTCTTGTGCAGATAATCGGTTCAAAAGTTTTCTATTTCCTAATATTTTTTTAGGTCTATAAAATACTCTTCTTAAAACCTTAATAAATGGAATTATTGATAATTGCGTATATAATACTTTTTTACCAGAGTTATATCCACAAGTAGATATATATTCTTTTACACCATTAGTTCTTATTCCATTATTACCTAAGAGTTTTATTTTTCATTCTAGATAATCTCTTTGTTGTTCACAATGAGATAGTTTAAATACATAATTGTTAGAAATTGTACCATCTCCTAATAGGAGTCCGATTAGTAAATTTCTAGATTCTTTATTAATTTTTGTTTTCATACAATACATTTTTGATATCCATAAAGGAATCTTTGTTACACATTAGTCGTTGAACCTTCCCTTTCGGGCTTGGCTGCTGATTACCCAATACTTATAATTTTTAACATTCACACTTAAATCATTTCAGATTTTATGTTGTAGTTTATAAGTCTCTAAGGGACTTCCAGCAATTAAAGAAATTTTTTATTTAAAGGTAGAAACAACGATTTATCACTACCTTGCAACCATGTCTGATTGGTTGGTACGTAGACCTCATTTATATCGCTATCAGTAAATGCAACTACTTCCATTGGCATGAATGATTGCATAGACTGACAAGGGATACGTGTGCCAACAAAATATAAACTCTTCTCAAAAGATTTATATTTATTTTCTGCTAATTTTCTAATTTGTTTAGTTCAATTATAATCTTGATTTTCAGCTAATGCTCGAATTATTTCAAGTTTATCATTAAATTCAGCAATATTACTAGTAGTATACTTTCTACTTCCAGTTGGTCGGTAAGTTAATTGAATAGATGTTCCTTCTCCAAACTCTTCTTTTACTAAGTCAATATAGTTATCAATCCTGTAGTTTCTATGAGTATAGGTAAACATCTTAGAATTTTCTAGTTCTTTTAACCTATCTACTGAATCAATAATAACTACATTATGCTGAACATTATCAGAATCAGTATATTTTAAGAATTGTTTTCCTTCAGAAGAGCAGATTTCATTACCATTAAAGTATACGGAACCGTCAATAATCTTATAATCAGAATCTAAAGATGAATTAGTAAATAGTTCATTAACCTTAGGATTTCTAAGTTTAACATATAACTTATTTCCTGCTCCATCAAATAAAGTTCAATCATAAGTTAACTCATCTGCATTATCATAGAAATTGTAGTAGCTTTCAATTCTATTTATAAAGAACTCTGGACCTTGTTCCTTAATTTTAGCAATAGAATCACCAGGAAGTAATCCTAACTCTTTAGCATAAAGCTTACCCATAATAATCTGTGCTGGGATAACTTTACACTCTGTAGCATTTAACATTAATCCTCCCCAATCAATGGGCTTACCATCAGCTAAATTATTAAGAACAGATTGCTGCTTTTTAATTAAAGCTTTTTTAATATTAGGAATATATTTTGTAAATGAAGTTTTTTCCGTAAATCCGTTTGGCATAAATGGAGTAATTTCATTTACTATAAGTTGTAATCTGTTATTGACTATATTCTCTATAACATTTTCATCAGCTCTTTCATTAGGTATTGATTTTATCACTTCACTACGTAACTCATCTCTGAGGGTTTCTATATTAGTAGCACTGCTGTCGCTTTCAATAAAATAATGAAGTACTTGAGCATAAGGACTTTCAAACATACTGTATTTACGCCCATTAGCAACAAAAGTAGTATCTGATCCTTTAAGATTTTTCGCTTTAGTTGTTCATCTACTCATTCGTCCAGGTTCATATAATCGGTAGTATATATATTTATCATAATTATCTATTTTATCTATTTTTACTACTTGATTATTTTCTCCTCAGACAATAATAGTATCCTCAAAATCTACTGGGTTATCTGGAGTAATATCATCAATAAAAGGATTTACAACTACATTTCCATTTGTGTCAACAACAAAAACTTTATTTATAGCGTCGTCTACAGTCATTCTCTCATAAGTTGTACCTCTTGTAGTCTCTGCAATTAAATCTATTAATTCTTCATATCGATAATTTTCACCGTTAATAGTATGATATTGAACTACATTATATGATGGATTTAATACTGCTGCAACACCATTATAATGACGTCTAATAGCATCTCTTACTAGAGAGGATGTTACTGTAGAATTAAAAATACCATTGATAGAAGAAGAACTAAAAGGTATTCTGTATTCTAAATTATTGTTTTCTAGTCCCTCCTGAGCAAGTTTTACAAAAGATTGGGCTAAACCAAGAGTATCCTTACTACCTCCAGCAAATGCTTTAATGACTGCTTTTCCAAATATTTTGTAAAGATCATCCTTATTTCCATTATAAATAATATCCTGAATTTTACTAATGGCATCGTAACAGAATTTACCAATTTCTTCATAAACTTGTGTTGCTAGATGATGAGTATATCCATTTTGTTCAAGACCACTAATCATTTGAGTCATTTCTGTTACCTCTGCTTCATCAAGTTCATGATCAGCATTCATTTGAACACCCCCGAATTTAGTGGACATTGTAGTAAATAATAATGGAGTACTATCATTTCAAGAAGTTACATCATTGATATTTGAAGCTCCAACTTTAATAGCTGACTTATTTACCAGCCAACTAATCATAGAATCTTTAAGATCATAATCACAAATAATTTGATTAGTATAATCTAGATTATGCTCTGAATATTGAAGATTATTGGTACGGTCATCTATTTTCATAGCCCATGCACCACCAAATGTTTGGTCAATATCATATATATTTCTAATTAACTTATCAGTAATAATAATATTGTCAGGATTAATAGGAACACCCTCTTTGGTAACTTCAACTAATTCTCTATGAGCTACATTATTTGAAATATTAACATGTAATATTTTATAATATTTTCCACTTATACTATCCCTAAAGAATAGATCATCAAATTGTCTATCATAATCTATGGTAACATCTAATGGCAATTCTAAGCTGTGCATTTTCTTGAAAATGTTTTCCATACTAGTGTCAGAACTATTTCTTCTGATAGCATTAGTTATCTCATATTCAGCTCATTTAAGTAATTTTGGTAATCCATGTTTAGCATCAATATCGTGGAAGATAGTTTTCTTGTTAGCTCCTACTGCAGCATCTATAAGAGATACATTCTCTCATCTAGACATAAATGGACTAGTATAACCTGAACCATCCATAGAATCTACTGTACTGGACATTCCTGACATGTTATTTACATTTGACCCCATATCAGATATAACAGCCATTTTAACTCTTTCTGGTACTCCGTTTTTTAAACCTTGTGCAAGAGAATGATATGTAGCTCCATAAATAACCATACGTTTTACCTGAGATATTCATCTAGAAGCTAAACTATGATCTAAGTATCCATTTGTGGTAGGACTTTCTTTTTCTTTATTAGGGTGTGCGTAGACATCTCCTACCATCATTTTATTATATTCATTTGATAGAAATGAGTCAGTAATAAAATAAGCACCTAATAAAGGATTAATAATACCATTGACTTCTTTAAGAAGTTTACCATTCCTAACAAATTTAGGATTATTCTGTTTAAAAGAGTTAACAATATTTTGATCTACTGAAATAGTGTCTCAAGCCTTAGAACTATCCTCTAAAAATCTACTAAACTGATTTTTGTAAAACTCATTAAACTTATCTCTGTTACTAAATATATTAGCAAAATTTTCTAATGTCTCATTAAATACTCATCCTGCTTTAGTTTTAGATGCGTGTATTTCATCAACAAATTCCACATTAGCTCTGGCAAAATCTTCTCTAATCCTGTTTATTTTATTCTTGGCTAAGAATACCTTAATATCATGTATAGAATTAAATTCTTTATTTGGATACACTTGCCTATAATCTGACAGAATAGTTTCTATTGCACTCTCTACCTGAGATTTATTACTTTCAAACCAAGCTTTCTTTATAGGTTCTAAGTCACCTTCATCCCCAGATTTAAAATATTGATCAAGGACAGATTTAACATTAAATGAATTACCATTGCCAAAATTCCATGTCTGATTTAAATCAAACCGCATTACAAAGTGTTTATTCTTATCAGAATATACATGACTTTGAATACCAACAATTCCTGATTTAGATCTAGATCCTTCAGCATGAGATTGATCAGTAGTTAAACCTTGATAAAAGTCATACACAATAGACAAATGCATAACGTCATCTGCGGTAAGAGCAGATGATTGTTTTGTAACCCCGTTAATAGTTACCTCAGATCTAATCTTAGGGCTCTTAACATGTTGAATATTTTGGTATACTGCATTATCATAATATTGTGATGTGTATCATGAGTTATTTTCTAATTGTTTAGTAATTTCATTAAATATACCATTATGCTGATAACTTAAACAGATCATCTGATATAACGGTAGATTATTACCTTCAGCATTTTTAATAACATTAACTGTATCTGATCCATTAATAACACTAAGAACTCTGCCAAGATCATTACTTTGTCCAAAATTAAGGTTGGTTTGGCTATTATTAATAACATCAAAGATTACAGTTCCCAACACAGGAGCATATAACTCATATTTAGTATAGTTACTATTTGGAAATACTTGACTAGCTATCTGATCAAAATCATCCGATATTAATAAATTAACAAAGTCTCCAACTATTTCATTAAAATTATTTACGGGACCAGTAATAGATATTTTTCCATTTCCCTCTAATGTAATTCTGCTATCTCCAATAGATATAACAGAACCCATAACTCTAACATTATACTTTCTAAGTAACTCATTAAATCTAGTTTTATTTTGCTTCCAATATTGAGTAATAGCCTTTACTGTTTCTACTATTGCTTCTCTCTGCATTTTAACAGGACGCTGCGTTAGATTTCTAACTTCCATGTTTTTACCATCTTTCTGTTCATAACTAACATAGCTTGAAAGAACAGTTTTTTCCATTAGATGTGTAAACATGTTTTTAATATCCTCATGCATTTTAGAGTCATATATAAACCTTTTTATAGCCGATAATTTTGATCTTAAATAAGTTATATGCTCGGGATTGGAGACTTTTCTGCTAGATAGTTCCTGTTCATATAAAGATATGAGCTTACTAACGTTCATTTTAGTTCCTTTATTAAGTTCTTCTTTTATTTCTGGATTAGAACTTTCTTCTGCCCATAACTTCATTTTTCCCATTACAGAATTAAATCCAGATAACGAAATAGAAGTGCCATCAATAATATCTCCATTTACGTTAACTTCTGGAAGATAATTTAAGAGTATCTTAGCAAGATCACTAACACTTTCTTCTTGAGACATAAATTCATTAGTACTAAATCCTGTGTAGTGAGTAACATTAGGACCATTATAAATATATCTATTTCTAGAATATATTGAAGACTTACTATATTCTGGGTTAATAGAGACAAATGGTGTTAATTGCTTTAATAGATCATCAAATGTTCTAAGAGTTACATATGAGTTATAAGCTTGATAATATTTATTATCAAGATTAGGAGAATTATTTATATAACCACTAAATTCAGATAGTGCACTTTCCATAGTAGATTCAATATCTATGTCAGTCATACTATCCAAATTAGAAGAAGGTTTTCCTAAATATGATAATACATATCCTAGCAACTCCTTTTTGTATTCAAAAATACCTCTATTTAATACTGTTATATCTCCAACTTTTCTATTAGCATCTATAAACTGCTCACTTGCTAGATCAAACACTGATAAAGATATAATCTTCTTAACAAAGTCACTTGTCATCTTATTATATTGAACAGACTGCCCAATATAAAACTGTTGTGCCGATTTACTATCAGTTTTTATTTCTCATCCAGTTCTACTACTAACCTTCTTAGGTTCAAATATAGATGTCTGGGTAGGATTTATTGAAATCCCACCCAAGAACATTCTATATACATTATCTGGATCTATAAAATATTCCTCTAAAAACGATTTAAATTCTTCATCTGTACTTGTATTAAAGACTCTGCTTAATAGAGGATAATACTTCATTGTGTATCCACACTTAACACTCATTGTTCTTTAATTTATTAATTAAATATTCTTCAACTTCCTGTTGTAATCCTATTAATGCAGTATTACTATTAATTTCATTTCAATAAGATTCTGCAGTTGATTTATCTATCTCTTGATTTAATATTAAAGCAGTTATATACTTACTTAAATTAGGATTAGCTGTAATAATAGCACTCATACTATTCATAGCATCTCTAAATTTAATGTATGCGTCTGCTATATTAAATGTTCTAATATTTCACTCATTATTTTTCTTTTCAAGAACATATGTATAATTCTTGTCTTGCAAAGATACAAAAAATGGTTCAAAGTCAGAAATCTTATCTCTATAAAAATTGATAGTTTCTTTTGGAGTATTTAGTTGATTAGATATCATTACTTTAGGATCAAATACTGATTCTGTTGTAATTGTTTTTCCCTCAACTTTAACTATATCAAACTCTGCAGATTTAACCCTAGAAGCCATTTCAGAATTAATGGATTCAACAACTGTATCGATGTTATCTTTAGTAGCAATAACTTCATTAAGTCTTAACCCTTGTAACTGTTCGTTAATAGATTCTACTACTTTTTTATCTTCTGCTGTTTGTTCGTTATTAACCGCTGACAAATCAATACTATAGTCATTACCAATAATCATGGGTATATTAGTATTATACTCATGACCTTGAATAGCATACCAATAATCTCCAGCAGGATTAACTTGAGTATCAATAATATCTCTTCCATAAATACCCATTTTAAATTCAGGAGCTTCTGAACATAATTGTTTTAATTGTTCAATTTGACCTTCATTAATTGAAATTACTGATTCTCTATTTACTATCTTATACAAAATAGTATTCATGGTAGCCACTCCAGACTGATATCTAAAATCTCCATTAGTTTCATAACCAAACTCTATATTAGAATCATTAGATATATTTTGAATAGCTAATTCCGCATCTTTATATACTATACCATTTATTCTAATACGCTGGTTAGGATACTTAGAGGTATTTAAATGTATTCTAATAGCCTCCCTGACTCTATCTGGAGCTACTTTATATACATACTTAGCAATCACTGAGCTTCTATACCCTGGAATAATATCATAATTCTTTCTATTATTAGACTGTTTAATGATATCATCTATAGATACTAATCAGTTCATCCCAATTAGAGCAAATCTGTAATCATGTTGTGTACTATATGTTTTAATAGTACCATCAGTAGTTGCTGTTAAAAATCCTTTAAAATCATCATCAGTTACAAAAGGGTCACTTGACACAACCAAAAATGTATTACCATTATTTCTTTGATTTAATCATTCTTGTTGATCACTACTATATTTAGTCCTCTCCGCAGAATTTACCGACAATACAACAGGTTTACTAAAGGCTCTAAAGTATCCTTTTGGATTAATAGCTGACTGTCTAAAATTTGATAAATTAACAGAAGTATTTAAATCTATGGCACTTTCCTTGCGAAGAAGTGATACTGCTGAAATGTCCCCAAAGTATTCTCCAATAACTGGATCTGTAACTAACAATGGGAAATCAACAGTTTTAGAATCTAATGTTAATCTTACTACTAATAATCCTCTATTATTATATGGTATAATATAAAATTTAGGAGTAGTTTTTAATAGATTTAGAATCTCATTAGCATACTTACGACCTAATGATCCAGGAATAAACGATTGAATTTCCCTAGATAATATTTTGAGAGATGCTTCAAATATTTCTTTATTATCTTTATGTCTGTTATTAACAAAGAAAGCTCTTATTAAATTTGAAATTTGTAATGTAATTTCAGGAGTAGTATTAATAAAATTCTTTAAATTATTCTCATTAGTTTGATAAAATTTAACCAAATCATTATTAATAAAATCAATCCAACTTTCTGCCGTACTTACATATTCATTAGCTCCTACTACTGGTATAACTGGTCTAGTTATAGACTTACTAGTCTCTATATCTGAAGTAACAGTATTTTGTAAGTTATTTACAGGTTCTGTATATTTAGGAGCCATAGATACTTGGTGTATCTCTGGTTTTATAGGATCGGCAAACTCAACTCTAGTGTCTCTTTCTATTAGACTTGTAGTAAGAGTACTATTTTCTGTAACTACTGGATTGTTAGCAGGCTCTATAGGAACGTTAGCTTGTTCATTATTAGGCTGTTGAGATTGATATCCTTCAAACTCTATTGATTCAGTAATATCTGGAATAGCTTTTATTCTCCATTCTTTAAAATCTTGAATTTGAGATTCTGGCATTTCGATGTTTCCAGATGATGTAGAATCATGTTTAGAAGATATTGTATTTCCTAGTCCTCTAGATACAATAATTGATCCTTTTCTTGATCGTTGAGTTAGAGTATATAAATCTTTTAATTTATAGAATTCTCCCCGACTTTTACCTTCATTTGTTAATCCAAAGTTTTTATCAATAATAATATAATCAAATTCATCGCCCTGGACACTATTTAAAGGAACAATTTTAACTCCTTTGGTAGTGTTATATTTCTTAGGATTGTCCGTAATTATTGCAATATCTGAAGAATACTGTTTTAACTTTTCTATATGTGAAAATACTTCATCTTCTTTAATAATTTTTTCTCCTCCAAATATAAAACTATCTTCAAAATATTTAAACTCAATAGGATTAGATTGTAAATACTTTTCAGCAAATTCACTAAGATATTTTGGCTCTATAGCAGGGTTATTATAATATTGCTTATATATCTCGTCTAATCTCTGAGACAAGGATATATAATTATCATATTTAGCTATATTATCAGGTCGTAGTGGAGCAATAAGATCAGGAGTTTTAATATTAATAGTATCCTCAATTCCACTATCAATAACTTCCTTTCCAAATACTGTTTGAACTGCATTCTGTTTATAATCTCCAAATGCTATTACTGATACATTATTAGTATTAGCTCATTTACTAATCAACTCTAGCTCTATTCTATCATATCAACTAATCTCATCTATAAATAAGATCTTATTCTTAGAATCACCAAATAGATTAGTTTTAAGAACTTCTATATTAACATTACTAGTAATGCTAATATTATTATCACCATCCTTAATGTATGAAATATCAGAATCCTTTATTTGTCGTCCCAGTATTTTTTCTATAAGTTCATTCTTAGTAAATGAATTTCCATCACTTTCAACACTATCTGTAAGTCTATCCGTTTGCTTTCTCGTTGGAGCTGAGGTTATATAATTTGCATCTTCAAACATCTTCTTTAATAAGAATGCAACACCTTTAGTCTTACCAACTCCCGCTCCTCCAAATACTACTGTAAAATTAAATAAAGGACTTTTAGTTTTAATATATGTATCAGGATTATCCTGGAAAATATCTTTTAATTTAATTATAATACTATTAAATAAATCCTTATTTAGTATTTGAGAATAAGCTACTCTTACTGAGTATTCTTGAGAAAATATTGGAGCGTTTCTAAATTCCTCACTACTAATTACTTCTTTTAATTTTTTATAAAAATTTTGAGAAGGAGTTGATAGTATTGTGGCAATATAAACCATTTGATCATATACAGTAATCTCAGTGCTAGGATTTTTACTAAGAGTAGTTGGAGCTGACTTTACTAGTTCATTACTATCAAATAACGAAACTATTTTGTCGGCTACTTCATCAGCAGAAAGATTTAGATTTTTAACTGCTTCAAAAATACGAGTTTCTAATGCTATAGAAGCTTGCTCTAATTGAGGAAAGTCTATATCTTCTCCACTAGAAGGTATTTCAATATCTGAGGATAATTGTTTTAAATCAATACCGAATATCTTAATAAACCTATCCTTAAGAATAGAAGTATCATCAGTTAGCAAGCTAATAAATTTAGACTTCATATTTATAGCTATATCTCTCTGCTCTCTAAGTTTCTGAGATTGATTTCTTTCAGAAATATCTATTAAGGTTATTAACTGATTCTTAACTCGTGCTAGATCAGAAATAATATTAATTTGCCCTTGAACACTTATTATAGGTAACAGTTCTTTTTCTAATGATTCTCTAAATTCATTAATTTTGCTATTAAAGCCCCCATCTACTGAAGCATCAAGTATTGCTGAGATAGCATCAATTAATTTAACTGTTTCTTTTAATTTATCAAGAGAATGTCTATCTCTGATAATAAAGTCTTCTACTTTCTTGGAGTTAATAAAGTTAAATTGTTCCTCTCTAATTAATTTAGTTACCTCTTGATTATCTAACCCAGCGACATTTGAAGCCGCTTCAATTAATTCATATATAGGATTAGTATCAATTTGTGATTTGATATTTAGTACCTCTCCTAAATAATCATAGAACGATCTACTTCCAAAAGAAGGTAATAAAATTGGTAGTATACTCTTTAAATCAAGCTGATATATATTACTAAATGTATCAGACAGATCGCTTCTAAGAATATAATTGTAGTGATCTAATGCTCCTGAAATATTATTCTTTTTAATATAATCAACTATCTTAATCAACTCACTAGATAAGTTTGCTATATCATCATCCATTCCTTCTAAGTCAATTCCTTGACTGTCAAGAATAGACTGAATTCTATTAATTCAATTAGCTTGATTATTACTCTCTAAATTATTAATTTGAATTCAATTATATAATATACTAGATAAATCTGAGTCAACTAAGTCAAGATATAGATTATTATTCTTAATATATTCTAAATAGCCAAGATATGAATCAGTGTAGTTATCAAACGCTAAGCTTGTATCTGCTATTCTTACAGGTCTATAAAGAATATTACGTCCTTCTTCGCTTAATGCTGGATTTAAGACTTCAAATTTAAGGCTTTTAATTTGATTTAAGTGGTTCTCTAACCTAGAAATATCTAATTTTAAATTATCTATTTCCTCATTAGATGATATTCCTTCTGGAAGATTTTCAATAGCCTTATCTAGAGCAGTTCTACTCTCTTTTAGTCTGTTAGAAATTTGATCATATATAACATTGTAGTCTGTAGCTCCTGGTAGGTATATTTTACTACTATCTTTAATCTTTTCTCCTACTGATTTCATAGTATTAATCATACTTTCCTGCATCTCAGAGAAAATATTATAAGCAGTTAGTACTTTTTGTTTTTCTTCTAAAGAACTATATGTTTGATATTCAGCATCAATTTTATCTTTTTCATCTTGCTGAAGACTATCATATTCTTTCTTATACTTCCAACGAGTATAATTATGTATACCAAATCCTGATACAAAATTGTCTACTAATTGAGGACTTGCAGCAAATAATAACTGCCCTGTATAGAAATCATTTTTCTTTCCAGTAAGTATTTCATCTCGTTGAGCTCTAAGAGTGTCTATCTTAAGTCTAAGACGTTGATATTCACTATTATTTCTCATAGACTCAATACGAGCTTCAATATCTTTTGGAGTTTTTGGTTCATTATCTGCTGGAGTCAACAAGTTTTCTAGTTCTACTTTGGTTTTGATTATTTCAGAAGTTAAATTATTCCAATCTTCAAAAATTTGACTATACAAACCAGATGAGATAATCTTATCCTCTATTGTTTGTTGTTTGCTTAACTTCTTAAGATTTAGATACCCTTGCCTAGTCTCTTCAATAGACTTACCTGCTATATCAGCTTGTTGGGTAATATATTGTAACTCAGCATCACTTAAATCTAACCCTTCCTCTTTAAGAACTTCATTAATTCTATCAATATAAAATCCTATTTGTTGATATAAAAGATCATTTTGTGAATCACCAGAACTGGTACTTTTATACTGAGCTTTTGTAATATTACCATCTTTGACAAACTCTAACTCAGTGCCTGAAAGATTTGTACTACCTAACTTACCAGCTTTATGTAATCTATCTAACTCCATTCTTAATTGGTTCTCCTTACCATCTCTTAAAAGATAAATTATCTCTTTTAGAGAATCATCATTTTGAGTTAGTGTACTATTAAGTATGGGGTTATTTTTCCTATCAAATCTATTATGTAAACTAAATACAGCGCCACCAATACCACCTCCTACAAATGAAGTAAAATATCTAGATATCATATCCTCTGGAGTAATTCCAAAGTTGTAATTCCTTTCTTTATCAGCAATACCTAGTGCATTTAAACCTGAATATAATGCTTTTATTGCATCAGATGTTATTTCTTCTACAGTTTCCTCAACACCTTCATTTAGAGAATCATGAATTAGATTTCCAGGTTTCATCTTAGATATGCGGTTTACTATGTTCTTCTGCATATCTAGAAGCCATTTAGCTGCTCCTTTAGAAGTAGATGTTTTCTTAGCGGTCTCTAATGCAAATTCTTTAGATGATAATTGTTCAGCAGCTTCCTTAACAACAGAGCGGACTTTCGCCTTATCTAAATATGTATCTCTAAACCAAAAGTCTTTGAAATAGTCATTATTCATCAAACCATACATAGCTCCCATAGTAGATAACATACCTAAACCCGCTACTCTGTCTGAAGCACCTGCTTCCTTAAACGCATTATACGCTTCAGTGGAAGAAGTTCCAGCCATATAAGCTAAAGCTAATCCTCTACCTCATTTAATGGCATTTTCACTAGGAATAGAATTTTTTGGAATAAACATCTTTGGAATATTTCCAATAACTCTTTGTTGGAATAATTGCATAGAGCTATCTTCAATTAATTTACCTAAATTTTCTACATTCCAAAAACTCTGTCTTCCATAGTCAGAAACGCTACTATCGAACCGAGAAAATCATGCTTGTATATCAGTTGCCATCTGAGCTGATCTTGATGTTGATATATCTCCAGTTGCGATGCCTTCAATACTTTTAAAAAGTACAGGAAATAATTTTCCTAATTCCTTAGCAGCAGTCATCGCTCCATAATATTTTCCAACACCTGGAATAAACATCATACCAACCTTAAAAGCTGTTTTAGCCATTGTGCCAACGACACTTTTATCCAGATCGTCTGAATCAAAGAAATTATATTTATCTCACTTACTACCATCGATAGTTAAAGTGTCAGATATATGCAATATATCTTTATTTGCAATATCTCTATTTCCCAGAGTCTCATAAAAAGGATCTCCACTTTCATTGAATTTTAGGTCTCCTTTATTGTGCTTAACAATCCTACCATTAATCTCATGTTCCCCATCTTCATCTCATTGAGCTAATACTAATGTAGGTCTTGTCACTGCTGATAATCCTCCTCAATCATTAGGAGTCCAATCTTCAAATTGCTGGGTATCAAAGTTAAATACCTTATTAGTTTGAGCAACTTCTCTAATAGACATTGTTGGAGCAGAAGATTCTCTAAGATTACTTAGTCCCCTACTTCTTCTCTCAGGATTAGAAAATTGAACTAATTTTGGCCTTATATTCGTTACTTTCCCTCCTATAGGAGCAAAGTAATCATTAGGATCATATTCATAGAAATCCTGTAAATCCTGAACTAATTTACTATTATCAGCATCATTATATAACTTTAAAGCTGTTTGGTAGTACTGATCAAATTTATTATCATCAAAATTACCAGACTTGTCTTTAAAAGCTTCTTGTATTTGAGGAACTTTTTTGTAATACTCCTTGTCTAATAAGCTGGAATTATCAGTTGTTATACCTAAATTAGCTAAGTCTTGTGGAGTTTTATTAGGCGAAAAGAATAAGGTCGCCAACCAATCATTTTTCTTCTGCTCAATCATAATTAGAAATTTGTCTGTATTTGAGACTCCTGTAGTAGTCTCCTGCGATTTAACATATCTGTATAATTACTAGCACTTGTTAATTGATGATTAGATACTACTGTTGCAATAGCACTATCTGTTATTGGAATAAATATAGCACTTTTATACATTGAGGATGCGTCTCCTATACCAAATAATCCCCCATCAAAGTTATTTCTATGTTTACTTTTCGAAGGAGTATCTGACCCATAATTAATATATTTAGAGTATAAATCAAATATATAAGACCCCTCGTCTCTATTTACATGATCAGCTCATTCAGAGTCATCAATGTCAACAGCTTTATCACTAACATACCCATTGACAATAATAAAAGGATGGGCTTCTCTAAATGCTCATTCTCCTGTTTCTGGTTCTCTATAAATATCAAGATTTAGTTCGTTCAACTTCATAGTTATACTATTTGGAGTGACTCCATATCCAGCATTAAGTCATTCTTGGAATTTTTCAAACCTATTTTGTGCATCTAGATCAGGAGTTTTCTTACCTGTTGTCACATATATGTTTTGATCAATCGGTAAGTATGTTCTTTCAATATTACTTACGCCATCATAAACTACTTTATCTAATTCACTTTCTGTAAGTAATCTATTTCCAAATGTTATTGAGTTTAAAGCTAAACTTGATCCCAGTCTATCTTCTTTAGCAAACACATCTCTAAGTGTACCCATACCAATTTGCTTACCAGTGGTATCTATTGGTTTGCCATAAGGCTGTGCTAAAGCTTTTATACCTCCTTTAGACTTAGAATGTGCAATAGTTATAGGAGTATATTGAACGCCTCCGTTTCCAGTAGTAATCATTTCCTCACGAGTCATTTCAACCTGTTTACTTGATGACCCTTTTCCACTAGCACTACTAGCTGTAGAATCATAATCTAATTGTTGTTTAATTTCCCTAGTATGATCAGTATGTTCAATAACTGCTATTTTTAATAAATTTTGAACATCTTTGGGGTCATTTGGATTTAAACCTTCAGCTGTTGCATTGGCTCTTAAGACATTTTTCATATTTCTAGGTAATGTTCTATAAAGATAATTAACAGCAGCTTCTAAGCTTTTATCGTCACTATATCCTTGATCAGAAGTATTAGTAGATTCTGTAACTTTATATATGCCATCAGGAGAATCAAAACCCAACAACTGTTCAAATCCTTTTTCAATTTGATCTTTCTGCTTCGAAGTATATCTATCAAATTGATTTGAAGATTTATTAGTACCAAAAGCACCAATAGTTGATTTCACATAATCTACTATTGATTCCATGCCAACAGTATTTGATAAGTCAGTTAGAATATCACTATTGTAAGCTAACTCTGGTTGTTCTTCTCTAAGTCGGATTAACTCCGAGTTTGTTAATATCCTATATTTATCTGGATTTTCATAATATGTATCTAAAGATACTATTTTAACGCCATTATCATTATCAAAAACATACATGCCACCAGTATTAGTAATAGCTACTTCTGATCCAGCTCCTTCATCATTAATTTGTTTACTAGCCTGTTGATATAAACTGTTATTATGTTTAATTCTATTAGCCAAAGATTGTATTCTAATTAAATCTGACATATCGTAAGATGTTTCCTGGTTTCCTCCAAACAGCGATCCTAAATTTTGAGACTTTCTTAGAAATGTGTTAGCTCTAGACAGAAAATAATCAACATCATTAGGAAGCCCATTTTCCTTCAGTACATTAATAATTTCCTTCTGTATAAGTTCTTCTTTTTTATTATCTGTTGTTGTACTTGGTGTGTTTTGAGATTCTTGCTGAGCTATTGAATCTCTAGAAAAGGGGGTATAGTATATACCCCCTGTTTGATATCTTTTTATCTTCATATTATGACATCATTTTTATAAAAAGCCTTATGATATTATTATTTAAGTCATTCACAGCTTTATTAATAGCTTTTTGCTGATCTAAAAATGCTTGTTCATTTGTTTCTCTAAACCTTTGAATTGTACCTCCCCTTTTATACCTGAAATATTTAGAATCAGATAGTTTTGGAGATACTTGACTAACATACCTAGGGACATTTAAATCATCAAATCATCTAATCCAAGAATGTCTTCTCTTAGGATCATTAGCTTGATCTTGATAAATATCAAAGAATGCTTTACTACGTATATTAGACACTTGATCAGGATATTTATAACTTATAAATCCTAACCAATCATTTCCTCATTGCTCTTTTTCACTTGCAGACATACTGTTAAAACCACCAAAGCTTTCAAAAAGTTGTTTTAAATCATTCTGATATTTAGTTTCAGCATTAATAGAATCCAACTTATCTTCAATAGCAGTCCTATTCTGTAAATCTTTAGCATAATCCTGCCTAAATTGATAAATAAGATTTTTAACATTTTGTGTTTGTTGTCCTATCTTATTAGCATCTGCCATATCAAGTTGTGCTAATCCTTGATACCAACGATTCCTGTTTTCATTACTAATTTGATTTCTTATATTTGCATACTGTTGCTTTTGAGCAAGTAGTTTATCGTTATACTGATCTATCATTTGTGAAAATTTAGTATCTCTTTCTCCCTTTATTTGATCAACTCCTGCATCTCTCATCAACCTCTCAGCCATTACTTGATTTGGATCACTAGTAACTGTTTTATATTTTCGCATTTCCTTAATTCGATCATCATACATTCTATGCAAACCATTATCACTAAATCTAGAGTAGAATTCAGTTGGCATTTGCTGTTGAGAACCTATCATTCCCTTACGAATAGCATCTTTCATCTTTTGAGCAGTACGATTAATACCTCTTGTAGATGCTATAAAATCACCAATACCAAGTAACATATCAGGATTAATACCAGATCATTTTAAATCTCTACTAGAACCAAACATACTTGAAGATGGCTTCTCAATATTAGTAGACTGTTTAGTATATTTATCTATTAATGACTCTCTTAATTTAGGATCAATGTCATTTAAAGGCTTAACTCCTAAGAAATCTGAGTGAAGCCTGGGGTTTGAAAAAACATCTATTGGTTTTGCAGTAACAATAACTGATTCACTGTGCTCATTTACTGGTTTCCCATTTTTATCAAGAAATCAATTACTATTAGAACCCCCTTGTGCTTTAATAATCTTACCACCCTTTTTGTGAAATCTTAACCCAATATAGTCATCAACTTGTTGTAAATAAGGATCAATATTACGAATCTCAGTAGGATTTTTTATGCCACTTAAAGTCACAGGTATATCTCGTACTCCAGTACTTTCGGATAACATTAACGTAGAAGGAGCTTTAAATTTAATAAATCTTTTAAATACAGGATTTCTATAAAACCAGTCTCCTCCATATCTAGAATTAAACTGTAAAGTTGATGGAAGTAGTCATCCATTAGACTGTAATTGAGAAGCAATTTCAGGATTTCTTCTAATAACTCTTCCTAAAGTTCTTAATTTAGAAGTGTGGCCTGCTAAAGATCTTATATCAAAATCATCTGGAAGTTGTCTATTAGACATTCTAAATCTATAATTTCTACTCATAGGATTTCAACTCCCAGAAAATATATTTGATATAGTAGAATTTGTTTTAGATTTGGCAGCCTCTGCTGTTCATTTAGCCTCTTGTGCTTTAGATATTTTTAGATGGCCTGATTTAGTTAAATCTTCAATTGCTTGCTTATAGTTCTTAACAGTACCATCAGAGTTAGCCCATCGAGCTGGCTGGCCATCAACAAATCCTAATTCCTTATCAGCAACTATTTTGTCAATATACTCCCTTTTTAAGCTTTCTTTTGTTTTAGCTTCTAATTTAGGTAATTTCCCTTTATATTGAGTAGATCTTATATTTTGGACTTCATTCTTTATTCCTTTAACAGCAAAAAGACCAGTAGATAAACTTTTTCAATCATCCAAAGTTCCTTTACCAGATACTATATTGTTAACAGCTGATACTGCACTAGTAGCTCCTGAGGCTAATAGTATATTCTTTAATAATGAAGCAGATTTTTTAACTGTTTTACTCATTTTAGCCATTTTACCACCAATTCCAACACCAGGAAGTAAGCTTATTGTATCTAATCCCAGTCCTAGGGCTAAGTTACCAAGATCTCCTAAATCAAAACCATCACGGCTGACATCAGCTCCAAACTGAGCTAATGTTGATCCATACCCTAAAGCACCAGCTACTGGATTACCACCAGTAGGAATAGCCGCAATTAATGACGCTAAATCACCAGCAATGCTAGCTATTTGCATCTTATCAGCTTTAGTTAAATCTTTTCAATCTCCATTTTTTAAAGAGGTTTTAGCAACATCTTTGTCAGTTCTTTCAGTTATTGTCTTAGCTGTGGTATCGTTTTCAATATTAGAAACTTTTGCTGCATTAATTCTACCTCCTGATTGAAACTTAGGTTTATTATCAAATATGTTTCTAGATGCTCTATCTCATCTTTCTCCATTAACCATAGGAGTTCTAGTAGTATATAAACTTCTAATTAAAGTAGAAATTGGAAGTAATGAGGAATCTATAATTACACCTCCTAATGTATTACCTCTAAAATTCTGAGTATTTTGAGAAAGAATTTCCTGTCATTTACGAGATAATGCACCAGTAAATGTATGATTTTCAGGATTAGCAGAAAGAACTCCTGAGTTTATTAAAGATTGAACTTCTTCTGGTGTCATTTGATAAGGTTGTTCCATTCCATCTCTATAAAATCATACATCATTTACATCATATGGATTTCGAAAGATTGTTGCAGCCGTGGTGCCATTAGAACCTGGGATATTAATTTCATAGTATCCTTTTGCTCTTTCTGACCATTTAGTAACTGGATTAGTAATATCCTCATAATTTATAGAAACTCCTGATAACGGATCTAACTCCTCGGATTCTCCAGTATTAATATTGTACCTTAATCTTTTAACTGCTTCAGGAGTTACAAATCCATATCTATCTCTAGCAGAATCTTTGTCATAATATTCATATACTACTGAATTTGGATCATTGGGATCTTTTAATGTTCTAAACATCATTCCTCTATTATTATTTCTTAACCCAGGAAGAAAGAAAGAGTCATTATAACTTGTAAAAGGATTAGAACTATTTCCCCAAACATCTATTCCATTAGTACCATATATATTATTCTTGTTGCTATTTATCCACTGATCTAGATTTCTATAAAATACTGAGTTATCATCCTCTGCAACACTCTTTGGGATTAATTTACCATCAAATCAAAATCATCCTTTTAAGGGATCAAATTGATGCTTATCTCTTAGAACTTCATCATTTATGTATACTCGACTACCACCAAAAACTTGATCTCCATCTACATCTGCTAAATTATATGACCCATCTGGATTTGTAGTAACTTTTAAACCAGCAATGGAGTGAGTATTAGGATCAACGTTATCTCTGACTTCTTTTTCAGTAAATTTAGAAGTTGATTGGTTAGTTGAAGAATTTTTATTAGTAGAATTACTATCTAAAAATATACCGATATCATCTAGAGCTAGCTTATCCTCTTCGGTTCATGTCCCATTTTCCACACGCTCCACTAAACTCTTAACACCTTCATCCCCTAAACGATTGTAAAGATCTATATAAGCTTGCTTATCAAGATTACCATAACCCTTAAATGTATCCTTATCAGTATAACTAGCAATATCTTTTAGGGCTTGAAGTCTTCTTCTAACTTGTAAATTATTAGCTCCTTGTATAAAAACTTTATTTCCATTAACTAATTCATAGTTCCCGTCCTTGTCTCTTTTATACTCGACATTTATAGCATTAGATCAATCATATATCGAATTACCAGGAGTAGGAGCAGTATAAGTAAATCCCTTTAAAGCATTAATTGCATTTCTAGATGCATTTTCCTTACCTCTTCACGAATTACCAAAAAACCTTCCTATTCTACTTCGACGATTCCCCAATCGATTATTTTGACTATTTGTAACATCAAATTGTACATTTCCATCTAATCTATCAGCATTAGAATCATAGGACAAATTTTCTCCATTCCTTAAAGCATCTGTAATTTTACTAAATTGATAGGCTGTTTCGTCGTCTAATGATTTACCATAGTTTGTTAGTTGATTTAAAAAATTATCATCAACTTCAAACTTATTTCCATCAATAGTAAAAGTACCATATCTTTTATTAGAAGTAGAACCACCTTTTTGATATTTAATTATTTGTGCCATTCTATCACACTTATATTATACTTAAAAAGGGGAATTGATCATCTACAATCCCCCTTTTATCTTTCAATGATCTACTTACGACATTTCTTGCGTTTTACAAGCTTACCACCTTTCTTGAAAACAGGCTCCGAATCAACAGGAGCTCCTATTGGTTCTTGTGCAGGAGCTTGTGCCTGCGAAAGTAACGAAAGAAATGCCTCACAAGCCTGTGCTAGTATATTACAGTCACCAGACTGTAATCCTTGAGCCATCATATTAGCAATTTCTACAAGTGGATCTTGCTGTGCTGCTGCTGGCTGTTGTGCAGCAGGTGCAGGAGCACTACCACCTTCCTGCATAAATTTAATTACCTTCATATAAATATTTACTTTATTTAATTAATAATTTTATAAATTCTTCTAGTTAACTCTTTCATTATCATATATTCATTTAATGCTCAAAGATAATACTTTAGTTTTTAATATCCAAATAAATTCTATAAAAATTACTTCTGTGATAAATTTTATATAAATTGTTTGACATATTAATTATATATTACTATCTTTGTATCACAACCCAAGAATATAAAATAGAGTCTATTTCATTCTCTAAGGAGATGCTAGATTAAACATGAGATAATAAAGGGTTAAAGAAGATAGTTATTATCTTCTTATGGAGAGTAGAATTATTCTACTCTCCTTTTTTATTAGGACCCAAAACATATTCTGGTTTTCTTTCATCTTGTTTTTTTAATATTTTGAATATATATTTTCCTAATTTCTTGTAGTCAGAATCCTTCTTAGATTTATTGGCGCGTTTCGCTTTACTAATTAATGATTTAGTTTCTTTAATTGATATAATCCGCTCACCACCAACTAGATCCATTTGAGGCTTGCCATCTGATCCTAATATATACATCTTTTCTACCTCTTCATCAGAAATATCATCATCCTCAAAGTCTAATTCATCTCCTATTTGAATTCCAGAATTAGCATTAACTTCAAGAACATATACTAATTTTTCATCAGGATCTGCAATACACTCTATAACTTCATCTGATTTAGGTTCCCCATATTCTACTGCAACTACTTCATCATCATCATTTATAAAAATAATATCAATAGGAAAATCCATATCTTTAGTATTAAATACCAGAGAACCTTGTGGATTACCAGAGTAATTAAACAACATACCCTCTGAATCCTCCATAGACTCTACATTAGAAAGTCCTTGGGTTTTTTCCTCTTCAGTTTCTGCAACTAAGACTTTATATTTCTTATCTGCTATTTCAATTATTGTTTCTTTCATATTAATACACTCTAAATGGAATATCATTATTAATCATTGAATCTAATTGTTCCTTAATTAAATCATTTCTAACTCCAACTCCATTTCTTTTATAGTTATTATTAATTAGGTTAGTATCTTGATTATGAATACCTTCAACAAAATTAGGAAATCTCTCTAAAGCATTTTTGCCATTATGAGATCTTACATTATACATTAAGTCTACTAGTTGTACCCTTGGAATTATACTTAAACTATCAAATGCTCCTGGAGAATATCTTCTATCATAAGTTGCCTTTGTCTTATTGTAATATTTTGGAAGTACAGTGTTTATATGTAAACTATCTATTTCTGATTTATTCATTTTGCCATTGTGATTACTATCTTGCAAAATTGAATCTATTTCAGGGTTAGATTTTAATTTAATGCCAGGACCTAATACTCTTGTATTTTTATCGGATATATCATTCTTATCAATATATGCAGATCAAGTATTATCCTTATTTCTTCCAGCATTAATACTATTTTCAGCCTTTCAGTGAAATTGATTTAAGGCTTTTAGAGTTTCATCCCTATTTTTTGAATCCAATTTTACTTTTTCTAATGTAGTTAGATTAATAGGGATATTTAATCCTAATGATTTCATGATTGGATTTATAGTAATGCTGTTAGAATCTATCATTTTAAGTGTCTCACCTAATGGATTTGTAACAGTTATATATCTTGGCATATTACTTTATACTTTTAATTAAACCACTCCTATCGTCTGTATTCTTTAACAACTCAAAACAAATTAGTTTGCCCGCTTCTATAGCTATATCATCTGAAGGATCTTCCTGATATTGGCTGTATAAAGATTCTAGTTGATCGGTAAATTCTTTTCTAAGAGTCCATTCATTCTTTTCAATCTCCGCAGTTTGAGTAACTCCTCCTTCTGAATGAGTTATTACTGGAATACCTTTTTTTGTAATTTGCCCTTCTAATTCTGGATTTACTTCCTCTAAATTGTGTTTTCTAGCATGTAAAGCTCCCTCTGGAATTAGGTTCATTTTACCTCCAAGTTGAAATTTCGGAGTATCTTGATTTTCTGTAAGTTTAATTGATCAGGAACTAATAATTTCTCTAGCTCGATCTAATTCAGGAAATTTCATACCTTTCTTAGACAATAATAGTTTAGGCTCATATCCTGCATATCTATTTTGATTTTGAGATAAATAAGTATCCGCTGCAGAGTTTGATTTTCTTAGTTTAGCCTCATCCATAATACCCAATATTGTATTTTGAGTTTTTCTAGCTTCTTGTATTGCTCTATTTCCTTTTTTGGCAAATCCAAAATCAAACAATCCAGCCTTTTTCCCCGAGTACTTACTAATAGATTCCGAAACATCTGATTGTGAACCTCCATAACCTGACCCAAATTGGTCAGTCATGTCAGCTAATGAATCTACTCTCTTACCTCCAATGCCATTTAATAAATTTAAAGTGGCGCCAACAGCCATACCAACTGGACCAAAATTACTTGCCACTTTAGAAACGGTACCAACAACTGCAGATCCAGTACCCTGAACTCTATCTTTAGTGCCTCCTATTAGGTTTCCAATCATTCCTCCAGCAGCATTTGTCATACTTCCTATACCACTACTAGGAATTAATGAATTAACGGTGTTAGTTATACTATGAGCTGTCTCAGCCCCCTTACCAGTTTTTTCATCTCCTATTAATGACGCATTAATCCCACTAATTGCAGATCCTATTGCATTAAATGTTTCTCCATGTTCTGCATCAAGCATAGATAATTTCTGTCCAAAAGACGGTTTGTTAGCTGATTTTGGGAGTTTATTATTAACTTCTGTTTGTATCTTTTTATTTAAAGCTTTATCTGCTTTTACTGGTGCAACTTTATTTAGAGATTTAGTTGCAGATGTTAATTTAGATTCACTGATAACAGGACCTAAATCTGATTTTTTAACTATACTTTGAGTCCCTATAGCATTTGGTATAGTTATTTTACCAGTTCCCTTTCCGTTGCCTCCAAAAGCGACATTAGAAAGAGAATACCAGTTATTTAAATTATATTTAAGCATAACTTAATCTGAATAATGTTTGGATTGCATTTATAACTACTAGTTTATCACCAGTATACTTAATTCTAATTTTTAGCCACTTATCTCTAATTCTAGTAGACTTTAAGTCAGATTTTACTCCGTCTTTACGTTTAATTTTATAGTTAATTGGAGTAATAGTATTATATCACCTATCTTCCTTATATTCAATATTTCCTAAACGCCTTCCTACTCTCTTAATATTAAGAACAGGTTGATTTACCTTGATAAAATATTGATTTAATACAGGATCTCTATCAATAGATATATTATCACTAAATTCTTGACTATATTCAGTCCCACTAAATTCTTTAGAATGTTTATCATTGTTATATTTATCTTCATCAAAAGATCCATCAGGATTTCAATAAGATTCCTGATCTACATGTTCTGATTGATAAATCCCAGCTTTATTAAAATCATAAACATCACCAACTAATTCAAATTCTAAACTATTTGGTTCTACATTATTAGATATTAAGACTAAATTATCAAATACCTTATGAATTCCTGCTGGATTATTTACTACAAATTCAAACTCAAATGGCTCTTGTTTGTCATATCATTTAGTTGGATGTATCTCATTATTTGGATTTTGATCAAAATAATTTATTTCATCAAATACACCTGCTCTACCATGCATATAGAATCCATTCTTAAGTAGTAGATCATATTCTTTAACTTTATCCTCCATCTTAGACTGAACTAAATAGTTATAGTCTCTAATTAATACTATAGATTCCTTAAATGAATTACTAGAAGATGATACTTTATTTTCATTAGTTTGACTTGAAATATTCTCAGAATTATCTATATATGTAGAAACTATTTTTGGAGTTACTTCAAAATCAATTTTTAAATATAATAATTTTGAAACTTCTTCAAAATCATTTATAGTTAATTCCAAGTTCCTTCCATTTTGGATTATACCAATTTTTTTCTGAAGTCTTTCTGGATCTATATCTCCAACTAAATATTGAGAATATTCTATTTCAGATTCTGAACCATCTGGTTTGTAGGATCCATTAATAATTTTACATTTAATATCATATTCTGTTTTTGGAGAATCTGTGAACTCAACTATATGCTCAACTCCATTTGTATCTAAAATAGATGATGTAATAGATGTTATTCTTATTCCAAATTTCTCAAAGAAATCATAGCCTTTAATAACTATAGTTCTCTTGATATTATCATATTCTCATAGATTACCACAGGTTCTTCCAG
The DNA here is from genome assembly GCA_905215145.1 of uncultured bacterium. Next base: position 88,319 of record CAJMOW010000001.1, read on the forward strand.
AAATAAAGTTTTTATTAATATATTCAATCCTTTTATCAATTTCCTCTATTCTAGTAGAATTCTCTGGTAAATTTCCCTTCTCTAAACTCTCTTTTTCATTATTTAATTCATCAACCTCGTTTTCTTCAAATCTTTCCTCAATATGAGCTCCTGAATTTGTGTTAATATTATCATATATAATTCCATATAATGAAGCTCTCTGACGATCTAAAGTTAAGAAAATGTTATTAACATTGGCTGAAGATAAAGGAGTTCAACTATATTTAGTGATTCACTTCTCTAGACGCTCGTTATAGCATAAATCTCATACCTTATTTCCATTATAGAATGTAAACATTACATCACCTTTATAGTTATTGTAGTGAGTCTTTACATTCTTTAATGCTACTATAGGATACTTATCCTCTTCATTTAATATTATATTATCATTCAAGAATCTCTGAACTACCATATCAGATATTAACCTAAATCCTTCTGCATTGTATTTCCAGATTTTTTTAGCGTAAGTATCAACCCCATAAATTGCATTTGGTGTTCTAATAATTGATTCTTGCCAAATACTTCCATAATCTTGAGAAATAGGAGTAACTTGATTTTGTAAAACTCCTGCACCATACATGTGTATAGACTGACCTGTAGTAGTAGCTATAAGTGCTTTTTCGTTAATAGGAATTAAGGCACATCCATGTTCAAAGACACAAAATAAGTTAGTTCCATAAGATATTAGTTTTACAATAGATCCGTATTGTCTTTCTATATCTTTATAATCTAACCCTTGAGATATTCTATATGCATTTCTAAAATCATCCTCTACTTGTACATTACTAAACATAATTCTAGTATCAAATACATCCTTTACATAAGGCACATCAGGGGATGTAAAGTATTTTTTAGAAGGTACTGTTGTAGAATATCCTGCATTTAACAGAGTACTTTCAGGTATTTTACTAGACGGCGCTGTATTTATATCATGTAAAGGATAGAAGCCTCTTGGATTTCCCATTAATGCCATTTCATCAACATAAGATGTATCCTCAGATCGTAGCCCTAAATTATAATTTGAAAGACATTTATAAGTAACTCACATTCCAAGAGGTACAGTATTCACATCTGCTCTGTTTATCTCTTTTCAATCAGAGGTAGTAGTTTGATTATATCCTTTATACCCATTTTTCCAAGTTTCTGGATCAACTATTATATCATTAGTTGGAGTTTCAGAATCTATAAAATTCCTTATAATTCTAACTGTTACTGTATTCGTAAAACAATCCCCTCTAAAAACAGTTGGAGTTATACGTTCAATAATCTTTTGGTCTTCATCATATATTTTAATTAGTTTACTATCATTCAATTCGTATCTTGGACTAATTGCCATAAACGGAGAGAGATCATTACCTCTGATCTTGAAGTACTCACTCATAAATGTAGAAGAATAATTTCCAGATTTTATATTGTAGATACAATTTGGATCTAAAACTTTATTGGTTCCAACAAAAGGGCAGTAGATTCCTCTCACTATATTATAATTATTTTGCTCATAATTTTTTGAACCTAAAAATCTAATATCTTTACAGTCCTCTGACGACCCCACTCTGGTTGAAAACCCATAGTTATCATAATATTTTAATGGAATGTCAGTATCAATATAAACACACTTTGTTTTAGTTGATAAACTATTTGGATTTTTAAATTCTAAATTATTTACGTAATAATATCTAGAGTCATTATCAATACCACTTTTATATGCTTTTTCTAAAATAAATTCAGAATTATCGAATAAAGACTGTAATTGTTTATTAGTAATAGCATCTACATTAAGTAACCCACTACTTTGTATATTAGCTGTACTTAGGATTCTTTTATCAAAAGAAGTAGTTAACTCTAAATTATCATTAATAAATGACTCTGTTATATATATACCTTCTTCCTCATTATATATTAATGGTATATAAGCTGACCTATCTACTCCTATTGAAAAGCCCTGGCATAAAATATTCGGGATTCTTTTCTGACGTACAAAGAAGAATCCTTTTATATTGAGCTTTTTATTATTCCTCAATTCATCAATTAATCCTGAATCAAATGTAAATTTAAATCCAATAGGATACACTCCTGTTTTTATACCTCCGCTCTCCTCTTTGTTTTTTTTATAGATACTTTTATTTGGAAGTTTAAAAACTCCTTTAGTGTTAGATAAATTTGTACTATTGTTAGTAGTAATAAAGAACTCATCTTGTGGAATAATGGTGTTATCTTTATTATAATTATCGTTATGATTTGCTTCATTAAAATCACTAAACTCACATCCACGTAAATTATAAACAGGACTTAACGAATCATCATTAAATATATATACAATTCCAATTCTATACAATTCAGACGGTCAATATCCTAGATAATAATATATATTTAAAGGATTATAATATTCAGTTTTGTTAACTCCATCATTATCAACTTTAGTATAAGATTTAGGGTCAATATAACCTATACTACTCTCTGCCTGAACACATTGTACTTTTATATAATATGATAAATTCTGAATAGTTGCATTGTCTAATACTGTTTGTTGTATATTACCAAGAAATAACATATTCTGTACTTGAGCTTGTGTTTTAGCTCCTGTACATATATTATACCTTATATTTAGTTCTTCTTCGTTAATATATGTTACTTCTTCAAATCCATTAATATTTACAGTTTGACTCTGTGATTTAATTTCATAAGGTTTAGTAATAAAATATGTTTCATTCTTAATAATTCCATTTAAATCAGAATAGTCTCTTTTACAATATATAAATATTTTATTAAAAGATATATCAATATCTGACAGCATTAATGTTATAGATTTATCTGTACGTTCGTCTTCTAATGTGCCAGATATTGTACAGACTTCTTCTAATGTGCCTTTAAATATAGAAACTATTCCAGACTCAGCCACAATATCTGTCTTATTATAATCATTATCTGCTAATTTAATATAAAAAGTATAATTACCTCCTTTTAATTGTCCAGAATAAGATACATTTATGAGATCTATTTTTGGAATCCTATTTATATTTCTAAATAATCTAGTTTGAGTATCTATTTTACCTTCTCTATAGATATTTGTCTGTTCTGTTTGATTCCTAACAATCCTTCTATAACGATTATCTTCAATTGTTGTATAAGTTGTATTTATAATTCTAGGAGGATTTTTATCATCATTAATTATTAAATTAACAGTGCCATCATATGATGGCTGACATTCAATATTTACTGGATTATTTAAGTCTAGTTCTATCTCATTAGTAGTAAAATCCTCAAGAATGCCATCCTCTGTTAATTTATTATGAAGGGGATTATATTCATGAGTAATATCTCCCTCACTATTATATTTTTTAGTAGTTAGTTTTAGCTCCATTATCTTACTCAATATTAACCTTTTTATAAGTATTTTTGAATTCTTCTGTAACAGGCATTAATTCTTCATCGATAGTCTCAGTTCAATTAGTAATTAAAGGTAATCTATCCCTTTCTAGTAAAGAAACGTATGGTAATATAGAGTTACCTGGAATATCTGTTGCTCTTCTATCAGGACAAACTCCTCCTTTTACATCATCTGCTGTAAAATCTCCATTATAAACAATAATATTAGAACCTGTATTATTTGTACTTGTTGCATCTTTAACTTTTAATATTTTTGCTAAAGCAGTTGCTACTCTATAAAAGGAATTATTCTCATTGAGGTCTACAAATAAAGTACTAGAATTATTATCTACAGATAAAGATAATAATTTATTTTTATTATTAGTTATAAATGAAGATAATACTAAACTATCAACACTAACATCTTTAATATCATTTAATTTAAATCATCCCTTAAAAGGTGACCCATTATCAGTAACTAATTTTGCATTAACACTATTATTTACTATAGGTTTCATTTTGTTTGGTAACTCTTCTATATTTTCAAAGTTCCTGTTACTATATTGTAAAAGATCATTCTCTTTAAGTTCAAGAGAGATACTATCATTTTGTAACAAATTAACTTCCTTATAGTATCATTTTGACAATATATCTGTTCTATCATACACTACCTTAGCGTCCTTTATCTCAATGTTAAATTCAGTAAGATCGTTGTTTAATATGAACATCTGAATTGTTTGTATATTTCTTAATGAATATATATGCAATCCAAGTCCTAAAAGCATTGACGCAACAATATTGTTATTATACCAGTTTTTTCCAATAGTATTTGTAGTAAGTCATGCTGAAACCAAGTCATCAGTTACCTGTCCAGCATATATATTATGAGCTTTTCCTTCTCATTGTGGGTCATCGGGCATTATCTTTAATAATGCAATACCGTATTTTCTTTTATTTTCTGAATAATATAAAATACCTATACCACATGATACTCAAGTACTCTCTGGATTAATCCTATTCCCTCCAGGTAAGGATCAACCTCTTCCTATATTACTGTCTGCATTATGTACAGTAAAAAGTATTGGAACAAATAAGCATCTTAATGATAGTTCAACATCTAAAACTGTCATAACTTCTACTCATGAATCTGTGCTGGGATCTTTTTGAGGATCATAAGTCCAGTATCTATTATTACCATCTGTGTTATAAGTAAACTGGTATGTTGGGTAATCTTTATTACCTATTCTTTCATATAGTACATTACTTTCTGGTCTAGGACATGGTAGAATATTATCATAACTTGAATGTTCATGCTTAAATCTTTCTACTTTTAATGCATAATGGAAATCAGTCGAACCTTTAGATAAGACAAATCCTATAGGCAAGGTATTAACTTGACTATAAACAGAATTTCATATTGAGTAGTTTATAAGATATTTTCATCCTGGAAGTGGATTTTTTGAGTTTGTAGGATCTTTTGGTATTAACCCTACATTATCGTTACCCTCATAATCATCATCTGGTTTAATACTATTATATTTAAATGTTCAGGGCATACTTTCAAATAAATACTGTCTATCAGCAGTTGTTACTGGTATTTTACCATACCATCCAATTGTAAACCCCTTTGAAACTACATCTTTAATATCAATTTTTTTATTAAGAATATTTGCTTGCACCTCTTCAGTCTGATCTTCATTATAAGTGTAAATAATCTTCTTATTATCTAAAGATGTACTAAATTTAACGTTAGATCATAAATCATTAGATTTGGAGTCTTCACATTTTAGCTCTGGACAATCTAGTGCCCCTTCTCATACAGCTGTTTTTAAGTATCCAGAGTATTTTTTAGGTGGATTATTAGATGTAGTACTAATATCGTCAATTCCTTTATTATTTAATAATTGTGTATAATCTTCCTCTAGATCTATATCAGTTTTAAAAATATTCTCAACATTATCTTCAAAGAAATATCCATTATCTATTTTACTAGACGAATTCCTTATATTAACCTTAGATTCACCTAAGTTAAAGAGAGATGGTAAGTTTCTTAATCACCTATCTGGAGTTATTAATTGATATCTATTATCAGTATTATAGAATTGATTCATTAACTCGGATGTTATAAGAATTTGATCTCTTGAATAATCCTTTGTTAGTTCTATTGATAATATATAGATATTATTTTTTAAAAATCCTTCTTGATCAAAACTAATATTAATTAAATTTTGACCAAGCAAATTTATATTTTCATAACATTTTAAATGTGTATCACCTTTTGTTAATTTTCCATTATTATTTACAAGAGGATATATTTTTAATTTTACACTTTCTTCTTGATTAATATTATCAATAGGTAAATTTATATTAAAGTTAACGTTTACACCAGAATCATTAACAATATATTTATAAGTGTCAAATATATTAATATCTTTAGCGTTAATCAGTTTATCTAAATCTATAGTATATTCAACCCTAAACTGATTGAAAATATATCCATATCCATTATTGTTTTCTATATCACTTGTAATATATGGAACAGCACAAATTTTTATTTGATTTACTTTCTTAGACTTAGTGTCTTTATTATTACCAATTGGATTGAGAGGCTCACTTAAATTAATTTCTACTTCATTTGTATTTATCTCAATAATACTAGATTCACCATAAACCGAAGATGTTTTGTTACTGATTATTATATCTGTTCAGTCCCCATCCTCACTATCATTATCATAAATACACTTATATTTAATTTTATTTTTATAGTTATTTATAGTAGTTTTATCTATATTTGAAGAATATATCTGTGTTTGAGTATCAATTGAAAATTTTAGTTTGTTACTAAGGGTATCCTCATCACTATATATCCTAGGGTAACTTAACTTAGTTACATATAGATTAAAATAGTTAATATTAAATAGTTCTGGCTTAGCACATATCCAACCAGGGCATGTTCAAGTTACACTGTTCATGACATCACTATCTTGAAACTCAAGAGTTGTGTCTTTAACATCATCTGTTATATCATATAGTTTTTTATCATTATTTAGAGAATAATATTTCATAACTTGAAACTTCCATACATCACTTTCTTTATTACCTTCAATTTTTTCTTCTACTTTTTGTAATCAATATTTATCTCCAGGATTTAAATAAGTATTTTGTATATTAGGAACACTCTGTAATATGGTTAATGTTTGTTTCCTTGAAAGTTCTGTATAATAATAATCTTCCTTTATACTTATATTTTTATTACTTATAATATCTTGGATTTTACCAATAAAAGTACTATAATCATTAATTGAAGTATCTATTCCATAGTAATGTTGTCCTTCTACATTATCTGTATTATCAAACAATGTTTGAGGGGAAGGATATGAACCAATCTGACATAATTTATCAATAGGATTATAGGAAACAATATAAATAATTCCCCCATATTCCTTAACCCCTACTGGTATATAATCTGAAGGTAATTTAGCTTTTTCAAGCTTATAATTACCCATATCATTTTGTAATATAAATTCATTTCCATTATAAGTAATAACTGTGCCATTGATACAGTCAGTCAAAATATTATTGGGGGTAGTTAATGGATGTAAATCTGTATTAAGTCCTTCTGTGAAAACATTAATTTGTGCTTGTTTTGTATCCATAATTGTTTATATTGTAACAATCTTACCTTTAACATCTCTATCTGCAAAATGTTTAAAGTTTCTTGTTGTTATTGTTTCTTCTGTAAATAACCATCCTACATCAATAGGATAATATAGTATAAAAAAGTGTTTCTTTGATTTATCTAGGAAACATTCTTCTTTTATTTTATACAATTTCAGATTAGTAAACTTGATTTTATTACGCCTTTTTGAGGTTATCTGAGATTGATAAAACTCCCATTCTGCTTCACTAAGACCAAAATAGTATATCCCATTATATTCTTCTTGAATATACTTATATTTTAATCGTAGTTTTATTCTAGTTTTAATATTATTATATAGTGCTCGTTTATGATTATCTATAAACATCTTACCACAATAAGCAGTGTAATCTTTATTATGTATTTGAAGGTCAGCTCCTTTTTTATTTAAAGTATAAAAAGTATGAAAACCATGCTCTAAAACTCTTTTAAGCTCATATCTAGAAATATGTGGATATTTATCTTCTAATATATCTAAGTAATCATCAAGTTCTTTAATCATACTAATAATATTGTTTAGCCTCGTTTGTGTGTTTCTCAATTAGTTTTTTGAGTTCCTTGTTTACATATATAGGTTTTTCTTTATTATCAACTGTTCTAGTACTATACTTGTACACTAATTCATTACCTGTAAACTGAGAAAGTACATAGTCTATATTTTTAAACTTTCCATATTTATAGAGTTTCTTAAACTCTTCATCAGAAAATTGCTTCATATAAATTTCAGCATAATTACCATACTTAAGAGGCAATACAAAGGTAACATTATTCTCAATAATATCCAATAATATCTCATAAAAACAATCTTTAAAAATCTTTGAAGCAAGTTGCTTTGGATTTTTATATCTATTTTTTACTCATCTACCCTTTAATAATTTTTTATTTAATCCTGTATAAATTTCTTCTACAGAAAATGCATGCTTAAACATTCCATAATTCATACTTTTGTTTGCTTTATAATATAGGAGAGAATTTTTTCCCATACATTTTACGATCTCATCTAGTTTTTACATCTAATACATTATTTATATCATTTTGAGATAAATGTGCAGGAATTCTTGCAGAATTACATAAACGTAACCAATCATTCTTGACAGCCGCTGCTAATTGGAATAAATTTCCATCCTTCTGAATTAAACTTTTCTTATATATATCTATATAAGCACAATATGCAGCTAATGCTTGGACTTCTTTGTCTGTAAGATACGGTAGTCCATCCTCATCAACAATAATACCATGGTAGAGGATTGTAACATTTGCATAGTCTTGATCAAATACTAAATAATCCCCTTCTTGTCGATACTTAAGTAATACTCCACTATTATAAAAAACACTTTTATCTCGTTTTCAAGATTCAATATACTCTTCAACCCATTGATTGTAAACATTAGGGTATACACTATAATCGTTAGTAGTTTGAGCATCCATACGCCTTCCAAATACAGCTTCAATAAATTCTACATTACATGGTAATTTAATTTTCCTATCTTGTGTGTGAGTAGTATATTTATATAAACTAGTTTGCCTATTTCCAATTAATTCTCATCCATTCAAGCAAATATCCTCAAAATTTGTAGTATCTATTGATGTGCCATATAAAATATATGCTTGAGAATATACTGATTTAAAATTATTTCTGTTCATAGTTATCGAGGTTGTTGATCATTAGGTGTAACTGGGCTTGCAAGTTGACGGAACCATCTTACATATTTCTCAGTCATTCTACGTATAATTTCATTACTTAAGATTCCACAATCTAGGTACGTATTAGGATCTTCAGAGCAGCAATCTCACTCTAATAACTTTCTAGGATCTTGAAATAAAGCTATAATAGAAATATATTTAACAAAAGGAACATTAAATATATATCCGTCCATATTACCATTGGAATTAATTGCAGTGTCTACATACACATAGGGACTTTGAGCTCCTCTCCTACGGTGCTTATGAAATCTATAAGACTCATCTGTATAAACATTATACTTTGTATTTCTATCAATACTACCTATAAACCTAATTGTATCAACTCCTTTAATATAGATAATAGGTGGTATCTCAAAATGTAAAGCTTTTTCTCCAATTTGAAGCTCACAGCATTTAGACATATAATCACAATTAACTTCTACACAATTAATTGCAAGAAATAATTCATCTAATGTTAAAACTCCTTTTAACAAATACTCTCTCATAACTTGATTGCGCTCTGCAACAACTTCATCTTCTAATTGTTCTATAGAAATTTTAGGATTTGAAGTTATGCCTGTTAATCCTCCAACAACAGAGTTATAAACTGCACTAGATATTTGTTGTAGTGTCATAATATACATATATAAAATTAAGCGGGACGGGATTAACTCCCACCCCGCTATCTGTATTGATATTATATTTTTACAGTAAAAGTTTTGTATGACTTATATATATATCCTTCATTAGATCTATATAAAGTTTCTACTGTATACTTATCTCCTATTTGAGGTGTATAACCAGGTTTTGCTTCAACTCCTCCATATTTATCAACAATATAGTTTCTATTATCGGTAATCCTGTACTCAAAAATAGCATCTGCTTTAAGGCTAGGATCATCTATAGTAGCCGAAACAACAAACTTTGCCATACTATACTACATCTTGCTTTTTCTCTAACTCAGCATCTACTTCGCTTTTTGTATATACTTCTGATTTTGTATATACATCAGAAGCATTTGCTTTAGTACTAATAGTAGAGTCCTGTTCGGTATTCTTTTCTGTATTAGTCTTAACCTTTTCAGCTAATTCTGCACCAGCCTCACTATTTTCCTTAATTGCAGCTGCATTTGCTAAATCTTGTGATGAAGCATAAGCATCAGGAAGAATAGTAATTTCATGCTGGCCATCATTTCTACCAATAGGTTCAAAGTCATCATCTACAAAACCAATTTCCTTAAATAGATCCTTAAAATCTTTTACTAAAGTGGAAGCTACAAAGAAAGTATGCAATGTTGTTGAATGATTTGTTTGACCTGCGACTGATAAACCTCCAAAATGAATTCCACGAGGAACACAATAGGCAAAGCTAAACTGAGTATACTCAACACCTGGAACAGGCATTTCAGGAGCAGAAGGAGAAGTAAAACGAAGATTTGCGTAAGTTGGAAGGCGGAGATTATGAAGAAGGTATTCATAGGTGCCAAATTCAACATTGTTTGGAGTATAGGTAACATAATCATTACCTTTCTTAAGAGCACCTGCTGACAAATTAACAATTTCTACAAGCTCTTCTGAACTCCCAGCACAACGTTCATCACAATCATAACGACTGATAACAACTTTACGTACTTTTTGATATGAATCAGATCCCTCAATAGTTACATTACCACCTTCATAAGATGTATTAACAAATTTATATTCTTCAGGGATGGCAGCTGTAATAGCATCGTAAATAACTTTAGCAGCTACTTCATTCTGTTCTGGGAGAACAACATCTACTAAAATTGGCTTACGAAAATACCAAAGAGCTGAGCCATAGTCTCCACGGTAATCATTATCAAGTCCAAGCTCAATTAAAATCTGTACGTGTTGACCTAGAATACCAGAAGGAGCACGTAAAACTAATTTAAATTTAGTCCCTGTAATAGGACTAGTTTCATAAATCTTATGGTCTACAATATACTTAGCAAAGTACTCACCTCCATCATGAAAACGTACTTTCTTATCAATTGCAGGCTTACCAAGACCTTTATTTGTACCTTCTACAACCTTAACGTTGTTAAGGCTGTTAAGTACTACTTCTTTTTGAAAATTCCACATATTTTTCTAAATTTTAAATTAATAATTATTTACCTCCAGGTACCGCTATAGTCTGATTAATAGGAATATTTGTTTGTAATCTTGGATCACTTGCATTTTCTAAAAATAACCTAACATAAATGTTGATTATTTCATAACATACATAATCAGGAAATTCCAAAATTGGTGTATCATCGATTATAGCTAATATCTGGTCTTGTGTCATTGAGTAATACTTTGGAGATTTTAAATAAGTAACATATAACTTATTTAATGTTCATTGAGAATCTCCACTATGTATCTCAATTTTTACAATAGACTGGTTTACAACTCTACTTTCATTAGGTTTTAATGCGTAGAAACGATACTCATTTTCTCCAATAAATTCTGGATTGTATCCAAATTCTGCATCCATGTTTGGATTTGTTGGGGTTTGACTCTCAGTATTATGATTAATAATATAATAATAAGGTTTTTTATGAGAAGGCCTCATATAATAATTATTAATAATACCAGGATACATATCTGCGGTTAACCTTTGACATGGAGAGGTAATAGTCTTTAAACTACCATTCCCACATCTAGATTTTGAATCACTACCAACAAACTCTGCCATACAATTAAGTAAGTGTACGTAATCTTTTGGTAATTCTAACTCTCAAATTGTATCATTAAATTCTTGCTTTGGAGTAACTTCTCCAACTGTTATAGTAGCAGTAGTTTGTAAAAACCCAATATCATCCGAACTCTGTTGATTATACTCAGCTCTATTGTAGACACTATTTACATATTGTTGAATAGCTTTATTAAACAAGTATATAAAATCTTCTAATAAAATAGAAGGAGCTTTTAACTTGTTGCATTCTACTAAAGCGAATTCGTAAACGTTCCTAAGTGTCATTCTACTTGTTTAATAAAATTATATAATATTCTATTTTGTTTTTTCTTTTGCGGCCCTTTTTACTACCATATCAGGGAAAGTAAGATTCTTAATTGAATCATAAATATTCTGATTTTCTGGATTTTTCAAGTACATGATGATAGCTTCATCTGTTGCTCCTAACATAGTTTCACTAAACATCCAAATTCCACTCTGATTGGTTATAACGTTTTTATCTTTTGCATCGATAATTAGAAGTTTCAATGCTTGATCAGATCCAGTATATAGATCAATGATCTCTTGAGGATTCTTTTGTGCACGGCTGTATAAATAATCTTGTACATCAGTATCAGGTGCATTTCTCATAGCTTTACCTAAAAGTTTACACTTAGTAATGCGCCCTGCAGGAGAATCATTCTCAATAAATACAAATGCTTTTGTGACAAGCTGAATACGTGAAACTCTTCTCTTTGAAACTTCTCCCTCTCGTTCAACATAAAAATCTGCTCGACCGTATCTTTCCTGCGTACCATCAATAAGATAATTGCCATATTTATCTTTAGCTGTTCTTTCTGGTGCAATTACAGGATTTGTTTCAATACATTTCCAAAGGTTACGCTCATACGGGTCATCTAGGTTAAAAGTACGCCCACTATATACCTCAATAAGTTCATCCTCTGGAATGAAATAATCTCTTTCAGGATCATTAAGTTCATCAGGACTTAAAATCATTTCGCTATCTCCATGTTCATTATATCTAACTTTCTTTACAAAAGGAAAGTTCGTTCCATTCTTTTGTTTCATAGGTTGAAGATAATACTTCTTCTCCCTCCCATATACATTCTTAAGAGTTATTTTATTCATTATTTTTTGTCTTTGAAATAAATTTTTTATCTAAAAGTTTTAGAAGTACTCCCTAATTTAGGGAGTACTCTAAAATTAATATATCTTCTATATTTCTTGTAATATTAAATATTAAACTTCTTCAAGGATTGCAGAACGATAGGGATTCATCACGCCTACTCCATGATAGCCCCAGTTAACAATCTTGGCTCCAGCAACTGGACTTGAAACTTCACCAGACTCAAGTCCGCTTTTTCCGCCCACGCCTCTAATAACATTGTGGATAATATTTCCACCACGGAATGTAAATAACATTACTCCAGGAGTGCCATTCGAATCAGTAGTTAGATCAAGGAATATACCATAAGCCTTCTTAGGGAATTCAAGATCTAATGAACGATCTAGACGGAAAATCATCTTGTTACCAGCGAATTCATATGATTGATACGTTGCTCCAAGGTCAACATAATCCTTAGCACCTTGTGACCATACGAAACAACCAGTAGTTTTCCAGTCACGAATCCATGTAGCCATTGTTCTCTGAACAGCCTGCCACATCTTGGTGTTACAAATAAATACCCAAGAATTTCCTGTAGGCTCATCTGACTTAGTAGCCATTTCATTCATGGCACCTTCAAAGATACGTGTAGTTAATTTATTAAATACATACTTCGTTGCGAAGCGTTCAATTTGAGGAATTATCATTTTTGTTATCGTAGATGAGTTTACCATCTACTTCATATACTTGATTTCGTATATGATCAGACTATATCTTCACCCTATAAAATAGGGGACTCCCACTCGTGGAAATATAATTATTCTCCTATATTTAAAATCTTATAAGCAAACTGAGGAAGTATATATGGTCTAATTAAATCACAGAATTTTCTTCCTTCTTTAGTTTTACATTTAAGATAATATTTTACTGAATTATCTTTCATAATTCTTTTTATAGGATAAAACTTAATATCATAGGTTTCGTAGAAGTAATCAATTATATTTTGTGTATCCTCTTCATTTGTATAAGTATAAAAATGAAACGAATGCGACATTATTTTTCCTGTCTCTTTTCTTCTACATATAGCGTGACTACCATCATCCATTCATCATAAAGCTATTGCTTCTGCATTTAACTTATTTAATAGCTTTCTAGAAAATACTTTTTGTTTATTTTTATATATTCAATTATATAATACTCTAAAGTATTTATGTCCTTTAGATATTTTATATGTATTTTTAGTTAAGTTATGATAAATATTTGGTAATTTACAGTTTAGTAATTTAGAAATTAATTCCGCTTTATATTCTAAATAGAACTTCTGTTTTTCTCCATGTTCAATTTCTAGAGATACACCTGAATTAGTATTTAGATATCCATCACCTAATATTAAACCTATTAATATTGATTTTTTTTGCTTATCCATACAATGATGATATTTTATTTAATTATATTTCTAGTCGTTACACCTTCTCTTTTTCAAGAGCTTGGCTCGGTATTCCCATCTCAGGGTTCACCGAATTAAAGAGTTTATTTCCATGCTCATTACTAAGCATAGGGGCAAATTCTCTTACCCTCAGTAGTGACAATAGGACGACCAATTTCATCAGAAATAGTAGTCTTACCATTTACATCAAAGTTACCTTTGGAGAATAAAAGCTTGTTATTACGAGCAGCCATATAGCTATCAAGACAAACTTTTTCTGCACCAGAAAGCTTGTAAGTAAAATCTTTGTCCTTTGTTGCAATATTGATAAACTGATCTTCCAAAGCCATATATTTAGCTGAATAATCAATATCACAACGAGTTGTACCAATCATAGTACGATGCTTTTCAATATTTGACTGATATTTTGTAAACCCAGTTTCATGAAGTTCTGGCATATGATTGGTGATAAAACGAGTGTCAGTACCTACAATACTATCTACATCAAGTACTTCCTTATAGTCATTATCAATAACACGGCATACATATTCTACAACCGCGTCAGAACGACGTACTGGAGACAGCATAACCATACATTGCTGGCGAGTCTCTTCAATTACAAATACGTCATACATCTCGTAGTAACGCTCTGGGAAATGGAAAATAACCTCAGAACCATTCGAACCATCTCCTTCAACTGCAAGAATAGGAATTCTTTTAACAAAATTAACATCAATTTCCCATTCAAGTAAGAATGAATTAAGAGACTGAAATTTACTAGGCTTGCCCTTTTCCATTGTATAAACATTCATCAGTGCTTCAGTAAGACTTGTTGCAGTATATTGTTTATACAAATTAGACACAATACCTAGACGCTCAGGTTTATCACCCAGCCACTTATGAAAGTCTTCATAAGTTCTGGTTGAACCCATCTGAGCATGGGAAGAACTAAAACTTGTAATTCTCATATTTATTTAATTTTTAAGTTTATAATAAATCTTCACCATATTCTGTTTCTACAGATTTGTGGCGACTAGTAAAATTATCTTTTGTCTTATTTTTATCTAAAGAGACAACAGTAGTCTGCGGCTTATTATCTACAGATTTTCTTGTATTTTTAAGCTGAGATTTCCAATAATTAGTAATATCTGAAATAGCTTCCTTTCCATAAAGTGCAAACCATGCAAGTTCTACTAATGTCTTTGGATCATTTAAATCTTTAAAGAATTGTGTTGCACCATTCTCGTCTCGATTTAAAATATACTTGTAAATCTCTTCCTTCTCAGACTCTTCTATTTGCAGACTATCTGACTTGTTATCTTTATAATCCATGGGAATAGAATTAAAGTCATTCAGTTGACTTTCAAGAGAAGTTTTAAAATTATTAAATTGCTCCTCTTGTTCTTTTATTCTTTCTTTAGCTGTTTCTTCTTCTTGTGCTTTATATTGTTTGCGAATTATATCAACCTTTTTCTTAAATAGTTCTTCATTCTCTTTAGCAGTCTCTAAATCAGTTTTGATGTCTTCTTCACTCATATCGCTGAATTTTGACTTTAAATCAGCAATATATAGTTCATCATCAGAATATTCATCTACACTGTATTGTTTTTCAATTGGTCCATTTTCTTTAATGTAATCCTCTACTGCTTTTTGTGAATAATAAGTAATTACATCCTGAATGGTTGCATTATTGGCACGCAAATAGTTAATTACTTCTATCTCATCTTTGCTAAGATTTGGAGAAGTAAGTTCTTTAAGAATATTTATTTTTTCCTCCGAGTCCAAACTATCAAAGTCTACCTCTTCTGTGGTACCATCATCATTCTCATAAGTTACTTTACCATCTTTAAGACCGTACTCACTTAAAAAGGATGTCAAAAAGTCGCTATTGTTATTAGTTTCTATATTTTTCTCTTGATCTGATTCTTTAGATTCTACTTGATCTGAATCATTATTTGGTTGATCTATAAGATTTTCTCCTCCTACAGTATCTGCAACGACTGGACCACTATCTTCAGGACTTGAAACTGAATTATCTCCATCAGTTAATAGACCTTCAAGACTGTCCGAATTAAATTCATAATGATTTGGCATATTTCCTATTTTTTCTTATTAATTGATTATTAATCTGTTCTAATATTTGTGGCAAATATAATATATTAATTCTTAATTTCCAAATACTTTATTAAATACTTTCTTTTATAATACACTTTTCTGGTATTTGAAATTTACCTTCAGCATCAATTGTAGCTTGATATTCTCCACTCCCTATAGTAGCTGTTCCATCTGCATAAATTTTGATATGTCCAATGTTTAGATTTCCTTTAGTATCTATTGTATAGTTTCCTATAGATATAGTACCATCATTATTTAAAACAATTGGGCCGATAGTAGCAGTTTTATCTGATTTAAATTGATAAGTTTCAGCACTTAAAATAGCTTCACTGGAATTAATATCTATCCATGGAGAGTAACTTATCTTACCGTCTACATCTTCTTTTTTAACCCTTCCAATAGCAGCCTCACCATCTGTGGTAAATTTATATGTAGAACTTGATAATACTCCATTGGTAGAATATTTATCATTCTCATTACCAACAGTAATATATATCCATGGAGAGTAATTAACTTGCTCTTTTTCTGATCCATCTTCTTCAGTAGTAGTTACCGTCTCTCCTGAAAGTCCTAATATTGAAGGAGTAAACATTTCACTGGATAATTGAATGTAAATATCTCCGTTAGATGTTTTTTTAACAATAGAAGTTCTAGTACTATTACTACTAAATGTATTAGTAACTAAAGAACTTGTCATCAACTCTCCTCTTGATAAATCAAAATACGTCGTTCCAGATTTATTTACTATTTTATCTACAACTAATGTTGGAAAAGACCAATTACCTTCAATCCTCTCATTAGAAGCCTTTTTAGTATAATCATGTGATGAATATCCAGATAAATATTCTGCATTTAGATTTTCTACTAAAGCATTAGAGTTAATAACTAAGGGAGATTGAGAAGCATCTTCTAATTGTATATTAATAGGAGATTTAAAATCACTAACAGCTGAAGATGGAAGTTTAGTATAAGAATTATTAGAAGCTTGATAAAAACTACCAGAAGAGCTGTCTATAACAAGAGTTCCATCACCAGGATATTCTCCACTATACGTTTCAAGATTATCAACTATTAATACTCCCTTTATATTGGAATTATTAGAGGTGTTAGAATTTTCTGAAGAATTAGGATTGTCTGTATCTCTAAAGTTTATCGGATAAAATCTATCTTTTACTTGAACGTAAACTCTACCAGATGTCTGTAGAATCAAGTCTTTACCTTTATCTCCAACTTTAGAATTATTAGATAATGTTCCCATTAGTCTTTTAATATTTTCTCAATAAAATCTAGGATATTATCTGTAATTAACCCAGACTTATCTAGTTTATCAATAAGTGATTTTAACAAGTTAATCTCATTGTCTGTAAATTCTACTTCAATTAAAGGAGCTTCTGAAGATCATGTAATCCTACCATCTTCATTTTTGATATTAAGATCTTCAAGTTCTTCACTAGAAAAGTCAATTTTTTTACGAATATTTCTTTTTGAAATCATCTCAATTACAGAACCTTGTTCTGGTAGATTCATAAGTAGCATTAATCTGGTTGCTACATTTAAATTAAATTTACATGTGCCTTTACTCATATTAATTCTTAATTAAGTTAGATAATGATACAAAATTATATAATATTTAATAAATAACCAAATTTTTATATAAATATTACGTATAAATAAAAAAATGCCACATTTCTGTGGCATTATCTAACTTTTTATTTTTTATTATCTATCTCTCTAAATTCTATGACTAGCTTTTTTCGACAGTTATCACATAAGAATCGTTTAGCTACTTGGAATTTTGCCCGCACGAACATAATTATCAAAAGTAGCTCTACTAATATCTAAGTACTTGCAGGCTTGATATTTACTAAGCTTTTCATTCTTATTACTTATAAAGGATAAATAGTCAATAACTTCTTCACATTCTTTTGCACTTAAATTTGAATTGCCAGTATCAATGTCATTAATAATTTTTAACAATAATTCTTTAATAATAGATAACATATTAGTTATTAGGATTATACAGTGCACATGTAACCAATACCATTGGGTTACTTGAATCATCTTCAATTCTTTTTACAGTATAAACTTTTCTTTGAGTAGATGTCCCTGCTAAATCACTAGCATTATTTATAATATATATATTACTTCCTGAAAAACTAACTGTACAATCTCCCCTAACAACTACTATAGCCTCAGATTTAGAAGCTGTCAAATTAGAAACATTGATTGTATGAGATGTTTCTGTAACCTCAATAAATGTTCCAGGATCACCTGCAGACAAACTAATACCTAATAATTTTTCATATCTATTATCTAGGGGAGAATTTAAATCAATATCTACTTCTGCAACAGTCGGATCATAAACTTCAGTAAGTTCTCCAGCAGAAATATGTAAAGACTTAAATACAGGAGTTGCAGTAAGGTCTTCATAAGATCCACTTTTAGCTACATCTGCTAGCCCATCTATTCCTATGGCAGGTATTCTAATATCTCTACCAATAACTCCTAATCTATAGGAAGTCATTTCCGAAGGCACAAATACAACACGATCATCACTATCTGCTTGATTTACTATTGGTACGTGATCGTAACCTGATTTGTGACCAATCAATAATTTTAAATCACCTCCATCATTTTCAACTGTGGTAGCTAAATAACTATCACTACTACTAACAGAAATTGTATGATTTTGAGAATTAATAGAAATAGGATCCCCAGAATCTCCGTTGATATCTATAGAATTAATATAGTCAAACTCTAATATGTGTTGAGCTAACTCATCTACACTATTTGATAATTGACTAACATTAGTCTTAAGAGTTGATATATCAGATATTGGAATATTAGAAGCTGAAACAGATTTTGTACCTGCACCTATTACTAACATATTATTTGCTAAATCTCCAACTGCAACTACATCCCCTCCTCCAAGTTCTGCTATCTCATCTTTTGTAACATAGTTGCTTAATGTAGAAGTATCTACTTTAGAAGACAGTGCGTTGTTAATAACCTTATTCTGAACAGGGTTCTCAGAAGTACTGTTTAATTCTGAATCTACTGTTATTGGAGTTGGCATATCAGTAATTTGAGATACTGTATGAGTATGATTTAATCTGGCGAATGAGTCAGGATTATATCCAGAGTCTTTAATAACTTTTCCATTGTTATTATTAAAAGAAGCAAAATTATTATTAGTAGCTGAAGTAGGACCTGTAACATCCCCCATACCAGCCTGCGCAGAATCTGCAGGAATATATCCTAAAATATCTGTAATATCTGTTGAGGTTACATTTAAATCAGTTAGTGTCTTAGGAACATCCGCTAACTTTGCCAAATTTCCAATTAGTACCCCTGAATCTTTAATAACTTTACCTTCTCCATTAGAAGTAATCACTCTGTCTGCTGTTGAAAACTCAGCAGCTGCAGTTACATCTCCATAACCACTTTCACTAAGTCTCTCTTCTACTTCCTCTTTTGTATATACTGAAATACTTTTAGAAGCTACTAATTTATGCTTATTAATAGAATCAACTGCTAATTCTGTAATTACATTGCCACTGCCACTTAATACTATATCAACATCAGGAATACTAGGAATATCTTCCCTAACATTTTGAATCTGAGAATCAACTTGATCCTTTGTATAATAGTTAGTCAAATCAATAGAGGTATCCCCAATTTTTTCTCAGTTGTTTTCAATATAAATATACTCATCATGGATATCTGTCCCTGATCCTTTCTTTTTGACTAAGTATATGATATTACTCTTAATATCACTAGATGGTAATACATCAACTACTAAGAATTGTATATTAGCTAAATTATCAATTATACCTTTTAAAATTTTACCTTGTTTCGCGGATAGTGATTTATTAACATCGTCTGATAATAAATTATCAACTATAGAGCTCTTGATCTGATTACTTATTTCAACATCGATAATATTTTCAATAGATCCTGATAAACTAGCCTCTAAGTTATCAATAGCATCTTTCACTCCTCCAGAAGTTACTAAATTGTTACTTCCTTCAGTAGGAGTACTATCTATAGCTTTTAATTTATCGACTACTTCAGGAATTTGAAGAAGAGTATTATTATACTCTTCTTCAGATCCTTCATATCCATGTTCTACTGCAATATCATACGCATCTTTTCCATTTTTTCCAGGAGCTCCAACTGTACCAGGAAAAATAACCCATTTATTTTTATTTTTATCAAAATATTTTACACTCATAATCAATTATATTAAGAAGCTTTATATACAGCACAGTTTACAGCAACTAGAGTTGGTGTTATTCTTGAAAAAACATAAACTCTATATGTTCCTGCATCTCCATTTAACGGAATATCTTTTTGCACTTTTAACATCGAGTTTGAACTAAAAGTAACAGGATATGTGCTTTCAACTACTACTACAGCTGTTTCAATTGTCTCTTTACTATTTACAGATAGCACCCTGTTTCAGTCTGATGTATCTAAAGATAGAGTAATGCTCGTTGCTCATAGTGAACCAGTGTTATGATAATAACATATACCTTTTTTAACAGAAATTGACGAATCACTCCCATATGCTTGCATAGTTAGGTTAGTTTGTCTATCTCTAGGAATAGTTATTTGTTCAGTCTTAGAGCCATTATATTTTATACTACTAGTTCCTACATTTATAGTTAAAGCATTTTTAACCTGCGATGCGGTGGCTGCATTACCACTAAATTCTCCATCTTGAATATATATATCCTCACCATACCCGAAATATACAATGTTATTATCAGGAGCTATATATACATTAGTATCTGAAACTATACCTAATCCATTATATCCAAACTCCTGTGCATCTATAATACCTATAGAAACCTCATCTTTACTTCCAACAAATACACCATTATTAAAGTACTTTACTCCGCTAATTTCTTGATCCTCCGTAGTTATAACACCAGAATTACTTTTACTAGCAGCAGGAATTGCTCCAAAAGATACCGCACTCATTCCAGTACCCGTTAGTGAACCTGTTGGACCTTTACTGGTTCCATTTGTTCATGTAAATGTTGTTGGATAATAGTTTGTATTTGTATCTGTTCAAGGTACACTTACACCTAAATATCCATCTTTATCTAGTTGAACTGCATATACTTTTCCAGATACAGTAGAAGCATTCTGAGAACTTAGTGACATCTGTGTACTAGATCTCAAACTTAAATCTAACGTGCCACTCCCAGTTATTAGCTTTGGTTTCATACCAAGACCTGCATTAATCTGTGTTATAGTGCCAGTTCCCTTTTCTCAAGGCACATTTACATAAGCTTTACCATTACTATCTAATTGTACTGCATAATTTTTACCAGTTGCTGAATACCCTATTTTTATTCCGCCATAAGAGCTTGAGGATGCAGTGGGAATACTCTTTAAATATCCTGCGGAAGCATGATTTCCTCAACCATAAGCTGTATTAAGATTACTTTTATCAGTAGCAGTCATTACTCCTGCTGTAGTTGTTGTTGCAGCAGGAATAGTTACACCAGATGATTCTAAACTTGCTGCACCAAAAGCACTTGAACTACCAGCCGTAGATCTTCCTATTTGCTTTAACTTGATTTTTACTGTACTTGCAGTAGTAGTTGCATTTGCGTCTGCTCCTGTAATTAAGTACTGTCCAAGTGAGGTAATCACAGAACCTTGGCTACTAATACTAGTACTTAATCCTGGTATATTATTAGTTACCCATTCTTGTGTTGCTATTATTTTACCTCTTATATACGCATTTCCGTCATCTCTAATCGATAGTTTATAGCTATTAGATTGATCAGATTTTCTATGTAACATAAAGGTTTCATAATAATCAGTGGTTTCATTAGTAGTTCCAAATGAAGAAACATATACTCCTTTATTCTTCAATACTAAATAAACACCATCAGTGCTATTATTAGTATTATCAATATATATTGGGTTAGGATGGGGTGCTGCAAATGTTGTAGACTCGTTAAAATTCCCATGAAGAGTAGTAGCATATATATCCTTAAATTTCTTACCGCTTCCTCCAATATTTGAGACTCCATTATTTACTGGATTAATATGACCACTGATACTCAAACTACCAGAAATTGTACCTCCTGTTAATGGTAGATATCCTAAACTATCTAAGGATGCTCATTTAGGGGCATTACTACCATTGGATACAAGAATTTGCCCACTGGTACCACCAGAAGTAGGAGCGTAAAGTCTAACCTCAACACTATTTGACGAATAAAAGTTATTTATAGTACCGTTTACAACTAGCTGTTTAGTTTTAAGATCTTTTAAAGATCCATCTCCCATTGTTACATTAGTACTAGTACCTCCATTACTAATAAATTTTCGAGCTGATACGTTTTCTGGAAAATAAGAGTTTTGAGCACTATCTCAAGAATAAAGTTGACCGACTTTAGACATACTGTTAGGCATTGTTCAGCCAAAAGCACCATATCCAGAAATTCTATAGACTGTCAATTGTCCACTATAGTTCTCATTAACACTTCTAGTTGAAAATGTAAACCTTAGTTTCGAATATTGAGAAGCTGTAAGTGGGGAATTGTTATAATATATAGAAGATGTCAAAGCTCTAAAATTAGGTCCCGATCACCCCCGTAAAGCAGCATCCTGAGATATTATATCTCAAGATTCAGAACTAGGATTATATGCTTCTATAAAGCAATTATAACCAGAGCCGTGAGTAGACACATATATATATATTCAATCAATAGTACAATACCTGTCACTATTATTTATAGTAAGTCTATATTGAGTGGTTGTGCTAACATCTTCTGTATCTATTAATTGTACATCATACTTATTATTTTGTGAAGTAAATAACCTCATAAGTCTACTACTCCCCTGAGGATCTTCAGTTCACGATTCTCCGTTGTTTTTACTTATTTCTCCATATAAATCAGTACTTTTTGTAAACGCTAATTTATCCGAACGATACTCTCCAATATATGAAGTAATTCCATATGGTACATCATTAGAAGTTGCAGTGCCAACAGTAGGCCCTCCTATACTAGTTATAGGCACTTTTCCCCATTCAGGAGCTGATGTCCCATTTGAAACTAATACTTGTCCTGCTGTTCCAGGAGTTGTAGGTCCATACAATAATTTAGAAGACCCATCTGAACATAATACCCTGTGCTCCTGATTTTCCGAAGTTTTAAAACCTTTTGCCATTACATACGCATTACCAGTAGCTCCGTCCTTGAATATATAATCAGTTATGATATTATTAACATTCTGCCCACTAACATTGCTTCTGTAATTAATGAACAATTCTCCGCCCCCGAATGTCTGTGGTATATAGTTAAATTCATTAGATATTATGATATTCATATCTAGGAAAGTTAATTTCCTAAATGTTGGTACCCCAGATGTGCCACTTGGAGCTGCTCACACTGTATTAGCAGTTTGTGGACTTAAAGATGATCCTAATTCTACATTTCCTGTAAGTATACTGCCAGAATTAGTGAATATAGAACTTGGCAGTACTAACTTAACTGAGTTAACTAAATCAGGTTTACCTGTCACTCCTGACCAAGGTACACTAGTTGCTGATCCAGCTATATAGACTTTGTATCCGTTTTCATTAGCTAGGTTATCAATATCAACAACAAAATACATTACACCTGTATCTTCTTGTTTTACAGTATCTCCTTTCTGAACATCATCAGCAGTTAATGCGTATCGTTCTGATTGATTGGCAACAATAACTAATCTCTCTAACGCTCCTTTGGGTAGACGTTCAATATCAATTACCCCAGATGTAATTTTTGAAGCATCTATACCATTAGCAACCCCTATATCTACAATATGTCCTTTCTCATCCTTAGTAATAGAATTTATAATAGTTCCAGATGTAGCACTTCCTCCAACAGGAGTATAGTGATTAGCAGCACTAGTAACCTTGCTATCTGGTGTGTCTATATTACCTGATCCTAGGATACTTTCACCATTAATAGTTTTAATATTAGTTCCAGAAACTAACTCTCCTTGGAATTCTTCATCATGAGTTTCTACCATAACTGGTTGATTTTCTATAATATATGCAATCAGAGTTATGTTATTAGTTCCTGATAAATATGTTGCATAAGCAACAAAGCCTCTCTGAGATTCTGAAGAGGAATACTGTCAATAATTAGAGGTTAACGTCGTTTCAGCAGTTTTAATTCTAATTAAAACTGCTCTATCATTTGTCGCAGCTTCTGCAACTCTATTAAAATCTGTCTCATTTGGTATTTGTTCATTTTCTACCGTAATAGAAGGAACATCACCTACATTAATATTACCATCTCCTAATAAAGAAAGATTGTTAATTGTTCTAATTGATTCTCCACTAACAAGAATATCCTGTTTAGTATTATCTGAAGGGTGCACATGGTCTTCGCGTGCGTATTTATTGGATGATCCCACAGCAGCTGCACCATCCATTTTAGGAGCTACAGTAGCAGGGTCTGGAATTTCAGAGTCATTAGCAAGGTCAATTGTAGACCCCGCTGTAAATTTCTTTGTATCTGTACTATATATATATTCTCGAATAGAATCTTTATAGAATATATATCATCTCTTATCATTAATTGTACCTAATATACCATGAACGGTAGTTCCAGAGGACATATCAAATATATCTCCAACTTTACCACTATTATATGCTAGTGTCGCATAATCAGAGTTGCCTGTTAACCTTGAAATAGCCCATCTATTACTAGCCTTATAAAAATTTCCATGAGTATAAATTTCTTTTGAATCTTGTATAAATGTAGTACAATTATAAAGCTCATCTCTATGTTCTTCTAAATAAGAATTAAATGCCGCTTTAGTTTTACAATAAATAAATTTATTTTTATTTGCCATATTATTTTAATATAGATGGGGGGGGGAGGAGGAGAAGAAGAAAAATTCTTCTCTTCCCCACCTTATTATTTTATCCTAATTCTTCCCAAACAAACATATTATTAATATATTGTTTTACATCATAAGATTCTGCAAGCCCTTTAGATTCTGTAGCTGCCGATTCAATACTTTGTACCTTTAAATTTCCAGTAATAGCTTGTGAATTTTCTGCTTTACTCTTTACACTTAGTGTAAGATATGTAGAACTAGAGGAAGCTGTTACACTTTGAAGAGCTGAATCTGCCTTTTTTCCTTGTGTAGAACTAGCCACTCCTACAGGTGTAGCCTGCAGTTCATTATCACTCATTATAAGATTAACTGCAGGAGTAGAACCATCATTTCCTCCTTTTACTGTGATTGCTCCTGTTTTCCCGCCAAAAGATTGTACTCCAGCATCTGCAGCATCGGTAATCTTGTCATTAAAGTTAGATAAAACCTCTTCAATCGATGTCCCTGCAACATTATCTCCAATTTTATCCTCAATGTTAATATGAGTAGCATTAATTGTACAAGCTCCTCTAACAAAAGATTGACCATTAACAGTAGCCGTGTTATCTAATTTTGTAGATACAGTTGTTTTTAAAGTTCCAATTTTGGAAGCATTAGTATCAATCAAAGCTAATTTTTCGGATGTAATTAATGAACTACCTTCAACTTTATCTACCTTTTGGTCTATATTAGTTTTTAAGTCATTAACATCTTTAACTAACCCGCTCGAAACATTTCCAACAGTTGTTTTTAATGTTGCTACTTCCCCTTCAACTGTTGTTACCCTTCCAGAAACTGGTGTTACTAAATCTGTATTGATTTGTCCTTTTAAGTCATTATACTTGATAGAAATAACTCCAGCATCAACACTGATATAAGTACTTCCAGTATAAACATCGGTTAACGATTTAACAGGAATGTATACAGGAGTTGACTGATTAGCAATAGTAAGTTTAAGATATAGATCACCAACTTGAGCTCCTGAATAAGGATCATCTTGGGTTTCCACCTCTTTAACCTCACCACCTGTAACTACTAATTCTTTAGGAATATCAATAGAAACTCCTACTTTTACTCCATTTTTTTGAAGCTCATAACTCTTTAAATATCCCTCTGTAGGTGTTGAAGCAGCAGCAATAGTATATTCAGCAGCTTCTGGGATAACGGCTTTTAAGCCACTCTTACTTACTTCAAGTCCTGAGCCTGCAGGATCGATTTTAATTGAAACTGTTTTACCATCCGCATTTAAATCAATACCATTTCCAGCAATGATTTTATCTTGTTTGCTAGTTTTTAAACCTTCAACATCTGATTTAAGTTCACCTAAATCAGCTGCCACATCACCTCCAACAGCAACCCATGATTCTGGATTAGTTACATCATCACGATTTTTAAGTACATATAATGTTGATGACTCAGTAACAGCTACAACTAATCCATTATAAAGACCTACACCATTCCAAGTTTTTTGCGTAGTAAGATCACTTAACGCACTGACAACAATTCTGGAATCAATAGGTTCCTGGCCAGTTATATTAAAACCAGCACCTAAACTAAATGTATTTGTACCTCTTGCCATAATTATGCACTTAATTTTTTACTTAATGTGAATCTGTATTTAATAGCATCATTCTTGTTATCTCCTTGACGAGTCCATAACTGATATTGAACTTGAGTGCCATTAATATCTCTTTGTAATGGTTCTGCTTCAAATTTCGATTGACCATTATAGGTCTCGAATTTATTACTCATAGTATTATAAGCCTCTACTTTAGAAACCGTGAATCCGTCTGGAATAGCTACCATAATAAACTGTCCAGCAGCTAATTCGCTATTAAAGCTAACTTCAAAATCTGGACCTTCAGTAAGAGCAAGTTTTGTATTTGCTTGAGCAGTCAAGGTAGATTTATTATTAGTAAATACAGGATATACTCCGATTGCGGTAGTAGTACCTGGTTTTGAAGCTGATCCACCAACGAAAGTTGCTTCTGGTCCAGAATACTCATTTCCTAAGTTAGTAATAGGTTTATTTGTTGGAGCTGTATATGTACCTGTAGCTGTATAAGTAACTGAATTAGAACCTAATGCAATCTTTACAGAGGTTGCTTGTGCAATACTTTCTCCTGCTTTAGGAGCATATCCAGTAAATCCAGCCTGCGCACTTGGAGTGATAGTTTTTTTTGATCAATTTACTCCTTTTACAGAGGGCTGTGCAGGACTTGTTCAACCATTATTATTAAACTTGCCATTGTTGGTAGACATACTAACTGCTGGTATAGTAACTGTTGAGTATATTTCCTTCAATCCCATACTCGAAGGTCCTGAAATTGAAATAGAAGGTTTAGTAGCTGCACCAGGATTTAACTCCTTGCTTAATAACATCACCAGAAACTCTTGCAAACTAGTTCCTACTGGAATTGTTTTACCATTCTGAATTCCTGCTCCTAAAGCACCACTTAAACCAGCAACAGTAATTTCTTCCGTAGTAACAAGTTTATCTGCTTCTGTAGTACCAAGAATTTTTTTGCCTTTATAAAAGGATCCAAGTTTAGAATTTACTGTTTCAGAAGTAGATTCCTCTTTAATACCTTTATTAATAGCAACTAGGTCTTCTTCTTGTATAGATCCTGTTAATTCTGTACCAAATTTAAATTTTAATGTATTCATAAAGCTTAGACTTTATTTATAATTCATATCAAATTAACTTATTATTTATTTCTGATATTTTACTTCATATCAAATTATTGAACTCATTTTGAGTCATAGTTATCTCTTCTTCTTCTGAAGATATTGTAGTATTAATATTATCCGCAGAAATTATCTGAGTTTTAATTTTAATAATATAATTTCCAGAAGTGTCTTTATTAATTGTAATGTCAGAGTCATCTGCCAAATTCTCAGAAGTTACTCCAAGACTATGTTTTTCTATATAATTATTAAAATCTTCTATAGAATTAAATATTGGAGATATCTGTATTTTTCTATTGTTTTCATCTATACCAATTGCTATAAAGTACTTATAGTTTTCCTCTGTAATATCCTTGTAAGAGACTAAAAGAGGCTCCCCATTTTTTAATGGAGGAGTTAGTTGTTCTTGTATATATCTTATTGCTTCTGTACTAGTCCCAGAATATTTTAATATTCGTTTAAATTGTATAGTACTAATATTCATATAATTATATTATTAATTCCCCCCCATCTATTACTAGAGAAGATAGTATATTATTTACCTGTTCTTGTATATATGAATTTGCCTCAGCTTTTGTAATATAATCACTTAAATCTACATTAATAGATCCAGATCCCCATTTTTCCCACATTCATTTTTCTGCTTCTGGGGATCTAACAGCATAATATTCCTCAAAAGTATCATCACTAGTACCTGTACTAGACTTAACAAGCCAAAGCTCATTTTGATGAGCAGAAGCATCAGTTTTAAGAAAATCCTCTAATGTCCCTGACCAAAACTTAATGGTTAAGTTGGAAACATTAGCAAATGTACTTTTAAAATCTTTTTCATCTAACTGACCACCTGCTTCTTTATAAGCATTAAATACAAATTCAAATGAACTAAATTCATCTAAACTAATATCAAATGGATCATATCATATTTTGTCTTTGTCTTCTACTTGTATTATTTCTTCAGGATTATTAGGGTCTCTAACTTCCATCACTGGAGGATTGCCTTCACCTGGCTTAATTTCTTTAGTACTTATTCATATATTCTCATCTCCTCTAAGTTCATCTAAATAACATAGAGTTGTCCATTCACTAACAGAAATTCCATCATACCCCCATACTATACGATCATCTCGTCTAGTACTATTTTGAACATTGGGATGTTCTGCAACATCAAAAACTCTTAATAGCTTTGGAGATTTTCCCCCAACACTTCCTAGATTCACTCAGTCTGAATCTTCATCAATAGATCAATATAAATCTATAGATCTTGTACTCTCATTCCTTATAAGTTTAAAAAGAGGGGTAGGACCCGCTTCTCCTTTTTCTCCTTGATCTCCTTTCTCTCCTTTTTCTCCCTTATTCCCCTTAAGACCTGTTTTTCCTTGAGGGATTCCTAAAGTTAAAGTATAAGTTGTTGATTCACTTCCAGGAGTATCTGCAGATATATCTGCATATCCCTTATCATTTGGGGATAATGTTATAGTATTAACTTTACTAAATACTCAATCATTACCCTTTTCACCTTTCTCTCCAGGTTCTCCCTTTAAGTTACTACAATCTACTTTAATAGTTTCCTTTCCTTGTAAAGATTTAAATACTATGTAGTTATTATCAAGCTCTGATTGTGGAACATAAGTATCACCATCTTTTCCATTTGTTCCATTCTTTCCATCTTTACCATCTCTTCCATCTTTACCGTCCTCCCCTTTTATATTTACAGGGTCAATACTTTCTATATTATCAGATATAACTCAAGAAAGTTCTCCAGTAGATGTATTATAGTTGGGGATATATACTTTTCCTCCAGGTCCTGGAGTTCCAGCCAATATAAAATCTCAATATTCAGATTTTACTCCAGTTGGCTGATTTGAATCTTTTGGATCTTCAAATAGTAGCTCAGGTCTGTTACTATTACTAGAAAGATGTGTTCTACGGCATACTAATAAAGTTCCTTTATAAGATACAAAGTCAGTAATATAATTATCATTAAAATAATTTATTCCAGGGTGCCATTCTTTAGCAAAATTAAAAGACTTGCCTTTGTAATACTCTCTAGATTCAGTAATCCTACTACGTTCAATTGAATTTTGAAGATCAATATCTGGTTTAATATTTTTCATTCCTTAAAATATATTATTTTACTGGGTTAACATCAAGAACTTTAGAAACTAGGAAAGACCCAGCTTTTGTAAAAGTAAGACCCCCATATTGTATACTCTGTCCTGCTTGACGGCAAACAATTAATACAAAATCATTAACATTAGATATATTTAGTATACCAGATATACCTCTATAAGCAGCTGTTCCATCTTCTGTATCTGCAACATCAAAGATAGAAGTATACGTGCTATAAAGTGAGTCTCCTAAATATTTAATTGGCACAAATGAATATGATAAAGTTCTGCCAGCCCCAAGGTATATTTCAGATATTGGAGTTCGTATGGTGCCGTTTTGATATGTCACAAAGTTTATTATTCCCTTACTACTACTTGTACTTTCTGCTGGAGATATTGCAACATAATCTTCATCATTTTCTTCTAGTCCGTTTAAATATGTACAATTATCAATAGAACCTTTAATAACTCCTTTAGCTACAGGTAGATACTCTTTTGACAAGGCAAATTTATATATATTACCGTTTGCTAATCCTTCTTCATCTGCCAAAATTGAAATACAAGGTGTAGAAATATAACTACCATATCTAGATGGAGATATCATATCTGGGATTATATTAATCCCTCCTTCAATAGTCATTACTGTTCTTGAATTAAATAAATCTGAATATTTAAATGTACATTGGCCAAAATTTAATGAGCATTCACCTGTTCTCAAATTTATGTAGTAAGCAGGGTATCATTTGGATAGATCTTCTGGATCAAACTTATTATAATTTGTAGTTATTCCTGTAGACTCCTTACCAGTTTGACTAAACATATAATCTCCATTAAAGACAGCTGATCCAACAAGAGAGTTAGGGAAAATAGACACATCTGCAAAAATTGCCTCAAAGTGGTTAAATTTAGTCCAGTAATGTTCTTCGTTGTCAATTGATTCAACTGGAGACCAATTATTATGATCAGTTCCTGTTCAACTAGTAACTGCTGATAATAAGTAGTATCCAGATTTACTAGATTCTGAATTATAAACATAGACATAAGGAGCACTTTCTTCAGTAGTACTATATGTAGTATTTATATCATAAACACCAGCTGGATAAATCAGTTGACCTTTTTTACCTGCTTCTCCATTTACTCCTGCAGGCCCATTAAACAATGCGGGATCACTTCAACTACCATCAAGTTGCCCATCTTGATCCTCATTATTTAAATATTTTATTCTACCCTGTATAAATCATAATCTCGGGTAATCTTCAGTAGTTGGGGGAGGAGTGACAGTTCATCCTTGACTTGCAGTATCTAGTGTGTTTGTTGGTTTAGCATTACTCGGCTCCATATCAGTACCATTACAAAATCTCATAACAATACCCACACCTGGAGTACCTGATACTCCTGTAGATCCAATAGGACCTTGTGGACCCTGTTCTCCTGTAATACATACAGGAGTTGCTCATTCTTCCCCTAATACAATAGAATCATCTTTAGAATTCTTTTTAATAAAAGTCATTCAGAGAAATTCTCCAGAATTAATTATAGGTCACTGGTCACTTCAATTACTACCAGGATTAGGACTTTGTTTGTTAATTGATGGTGCTTCACTTTTGGAAGAGCTTTTTGCAAATTTATAATCTGTATAAATCCCATCAGTTCCATTAGTTCCGTCTTCACCATCTTGCCCCTTTTCTCCCGTAATTCGTTGTGGAGCGGATCACTCTCCAACTACTTTTTGAGTAACTCCACTAATTAATGCTTTAGACATTCACCAGGTACCATCTGATGATGTTGGTGCATCAGATCATCCTGTGGGAACAGGATCAGTGCCTGTAGGAGTATCTGGCGTAGAGGAACTGTTTTTAAATACATAAGAAGTTCAATTACCTGCAGCCCCAGTTGCACCAGTAGGTCCTGCTTCACCATTTTCACCACTAATACATACTGGTGTAGATCAATTTCTAAATAAAGTATCATTAGGATTAATAACTGCTGTTGTCATCCATAAGTATTGAGAGTTACTCTTAGTTGGAGGTGTTAAAGACCATCCCTCTGGAGTTCTTACTGTATTTGATAGACTTGGGGGGGTAATATTACTACTATTTACCGCAAATCTAAACTCAGTAAATTTACCATCTTGAGCAGTTCCGTCCTTACCATTTACAGGTAATACTTCTCCTCATTGAATAACTGTATTTGTTTGCCCATCTACAACTCCTATACATTGCCATCACTGCCCACTACTTAATGGATAATCTTTTCATTGTGATTCTGTAGGAGGTTGGGGAGTATTGAAGTCGGGTTTCTCTGGTTTAGAGTTAGATTGAGCATAAACATAAGTTTTATAATTTGGAGCAGTTCCATTAACTCCGTCAAGAGCATAATAAGCAAATAAAGATGGTTCACTATAAGACTCTCATCTGCCACTAATATAAACACTAGTACTAACTCATTCCCATCTATATGTAGAATCTACACCTGTAGGAGCAGACTTTCATAGACCTCACTCTGTATCAATAGGTAACTCTACATCTTCTCCACTACCAGTTGGAGTTGTCGGCTTAGTTGCTTTGGTGGTTCGAATATATATGTGCTTTAAGCCATCTCCATCAACCCCTGGAGTACCATTAGCTCCATCTTTACCAGGTTCACCGTCTTTACCATTAACTCCGTCTTGCCCTCTTTGCAATTTAAATGAAAACTGAAATTCATTGGAATCACTTAAAGTTACAGCAGCTTCAGGAGCGCCTTCAGTACTAGTAGTACTTAACACTCTTGCAGAAAATGATGGAAGTTCTCCTCCAGAAGTATTTATCGTTTTTCAAATAGTGTCATAATCAGAATTAGACTGTTTTACCAATACCTGGTTTGTACTACCCCCACTTGGCACTCCTTTACCAGGGTTTCCTGGTATTCCTTGTACTCCTGGTTCACCTTGATCTCCTTTAACATTTCCTAAGTCCTTTCATTCTTCATTATAAAATACTCAAAGATGATCATCTTCTAATTTGAAATCAATATTAAGCTGACCTGTCTCAATTGATCCTCCTCCCATTACAAATTCCCAAACAGGAGAGTCATTAATTCCAACAATTAAGTTATTATTAATAACAAGAGATGGTTCATTATCAACAGAGGAAATATGACTTCTTGTACATCTAAGAAGAGCACCTTTATATGATACGAAATCAATAAAGTCCTCATTGTTAAAGTAGTGAGTATCTACGCATCATTCTGTACATCTAAAAGATGTACCTTTATAAAATGATCGTGAACCCATTGCATTATAATATGTATCTGAAACCATTATTAATTTAGTTGATATATTTATTATAGTAATTAATTATATTAATAATATCCTCCTGATCATTATTAGTATTCTTTATATATTCTATTGTACCTATAATATCTATCATTTGATTTAGTTTCTTCCTATCTAAAGAATACCCAATGTTTAAATTTACTAGCTCAGTAGAGTAGAGGATATATAAAGTTTCATATAGTTTATCCATTACATCCGCAATTGTTATTTAATGTATTATCTGTATTACAAATATCATTACATCCTAGAACATTTTCTACAATACGTTGTGCTTCTTGAAAATTATTAGTGTCCTTTAAATAATCTAGAACATAAATTGTACTTAGAATAAAGTCCCTTTTTTCTATAATATCTTTATAATCAGTACACTTATTATAGATATTATGATCTATAATTTGGCGTTGTAAATTTAATAAACATTGTGTTAATTTGCAAATTGTAAACACTGTTTTTTTACAGTAAAAAGATTGACTACCACATAGTTTATAAAGATCAATATAATTAGTTACAATTTCTGCTTCAGATTCTTTTAAAATAAGGTCAATATTATCTAATAATTCTTCTTTAGAAGTAGGAGTAGTTTCATAGTTTTGTTTTGCAACATAAAAATTGTCATTATAGTAAAATGTTTGATCTTTTAAATATACTAAAGAGTATAAGTCTTTCGAAGAAGTATCTTCAATAAATAGGGTTTCTAGTTTAGGAATAACTATTTTATAATAATAATGAACCCCATCTTTCATAATAGGGAAAATACTATCTGTTAAAAAATTATCTCTGTTATGCTGGTAGTTTTCAAAAATTAAAGTATTGGGTTCAATTTCATTTGTATTAGAATATACTAGAAACTCTAAAGAGACATAATCCACTATATTTTCAAATAATGTCCCATATCTACCTGGCAGATTAGTATAACTACTATCATCAATAGCAGACAATTTGCAATTTGGATAAACTATTAAACGAACATTTAAGTTACTCATTATATTACACTTTTTATTTTATTATTATACGGATTATCATCATATATCTCAGCAACCTGTGCATTAATTTGTTTATTTTTAACTTCTAGACTCTTATCATTATATTCCTTATCATTCCTCATCCTTTCTTTCTCAATTGCAACCTTTTCTGCTTCGATTTCAAGTTTAGTTTGATTATTAGCTTGTAATTGACTCTGTAGCTGTTGAATTTGTTCTTGTAATTGTTGATTAACTTTTTGAAGTTCTTTAGAGTTTTGTTCATACTGTTGAATTTGTTGTTGTAACTGTTCAATAGTATCATTTTCCTCTTTTTTACGAGCTATAGAGCGATCAATATATCGCTTTAATTCAGTAATAGAAGATGCAGTTATAATATTTGTAATATCTCCTAAATCTGCTACTCCGCTCTTAACAAGTTCTCCACTAATTGCAATTAATGATTGTACGTTCTGGTAAGATTTAGTACTATCTTCAATATGAATATCGAAATCAGTTAAGGTATAATACTGAGGAAGGGCTGTAAATATTTTAGAATAATTACCTAAAACAATTGTACCTGTTATTCCTTTTGGCCAAACTAGTTTTGCAAGATTAAGCATATCATAATTTGCTTCTTGGTATACAGTATCCATGGCATTGAAAATTTGCTTAGTTAAAAGCATTGTAGTTTGTACTCCTAACTTAACATTTGAAACAGCATCACGTTGTTCGTATTGAGCTAGAGCTTCAGGTAAAACACCAGTTACCATAGAAACCTGTTGTTGAATTGATTGTATAGCTAAATTAATTGCCTGAATACTTTGTGCTTTAACGGTATCGTCATAACCATTAAATATTGTATTCATTGTTTGTGCTCCTTCCTGACTACTATCAATTAAACCCATACCTTGCTTTTTATAAGCTAGCCATTTTTGTAATCGTTCTGGTAAATCTACGCCTAAAACTTGTGGAACATAAGCTAAGTCAACCCAATCTCCAACTGTACCAGAACTAGAAATAAGATTATCTCGGTAGAACACTAACAAGTCATATTTATCCTGTTGATCCATAGTTTTAATAATCATAGAATTAGGATCCCCATTCTTATCTAGGAAAAATAAACCATTAACACTTAATCTACATTTATTCGGATTATCTTTTGTTCTAATAATATTTTCAGATTCCCCCCTAGTTATATAAATTTCTTCTCCAATACGTGTGCCCTCATGCCTAGTCTGTTTTCCCGTTTTATAATCAACTTCAATTCATTCTACATCATAAACAGTTCACATTTTTGGATAAGTATACCTATTAGTTCTACTAGTTTCACCAGGTCATATAGGGTGTGTTTCTAATCCTCCTAAAATTCCAGTATGAGTACTATTCCAAACTCCAGCTATTTCAGGAGATGTGGCTCTAATATAATAAGAAGGACCATCTGACTCAATTGTGCTGTTATTTTCTTCCTTTAGGAGTTTTATATGTTCCTCCTTTAGATCTTTACGGTATTCTAGTAAAATATCTTCTACAGACATATACCTTCTAACTACTACACGATATGAATCTGCTAAATAGTCTGAGTTTGGGTTTTTTTCTACAAATGTATTGATCGGGTTCAATACCTCAAATTGTATATTATCTCCACTGTTAGAAGGTTTCACTCTATAATAACATGTACCAGTAATACATAAATCTGTAAGTAGACTATGCATTTTATTTGTTAAATCTATATTTTTTGACTGCTTTAAATAATCAAGAATATTCTGGGCTGCAATTTCATATTGAGATACAAAAGAATCATTAATACTATTACTAATTTTATTTAATTGTTTCTCAATGAATGGATCCGTTGAAACTTCTTCATTGTTAATAATAGAAGATATTATATTATTTTCTAAATATTTCTTTAAATAATTAAACAGTTCCTTGCTAATTAATAATTGTTTTTCTCTCATAATATTAGAAACTGTTTCCTCATCTTTACATGTTATTTTTAAATCTTGATTTAATCCTAAATATTCTCCAATTAACCTATCTATATGAGGACGAACAAGCGGATTAAATGTAATTCCAGTGGGAACACCAATACCATAATTTTCTTCAATATGCCTAAACTGATCTGCATCTCGTCTACTGTGGTAGTAATTATAAGCTTTTTGAAGTGCTATCTTAGGGTATATTAACTCACTTATAGCTTTGTCAATTTGTTTTATTTCTCTATCAACATTCATTTTTATAACTCTATTATCGGAAAATGCAAATTACTATCTCCATTTATAAGTACTCCTGTAGTATAATTAATATTTTGAAGTTTTCTCTTTCTAAATTCTTTTTCTAAAAATTTTAAAAATCCTTCTTCACTACCTTGATACCCAAAAGATATTGGAGCTGCATCTTTACAATTTAATCCAAGTCTTAATGTATATATCCCATCTTCATACTTAACATCAATAGGAGAAATATACTTAGACTGTGTAACTTGGTTAATTAGTTCTCTAACTCTACACTCAAGATTACTTTCTTTACGAAGGTATAATTCCATATCGTTTTTGCCCATTTAAATCATAATATCATCCAAAATCCTTTCATGAATTTCTTACTTCATCTTGAGCCTTTGGAGTAAATCCTAAAAGGTCTTCATCCCCTAATTCAGCAGCTACCATAGCTGCAACAATATCAAATTTACGTTTATGTTCCCAGGAATATTTAAGTAATTGTTCCAGCATTTCATCAATCTGCATAGAATAACAAGATTCATCTACAAATCTACTAATTAATTCAAGTCCGTGACGTAGATACGTTTCAGTTGCAGGGTATCCAATCATTCCAGAGTTACCTTTTCGAATATCAGGCATCGTTGATTTTGGCCTCTTCATAAAAAGATTATCTTTCTTTTTAGAACGAAAATACATAATAATACTAATTTTTGTATGCTCTAACATCGCTTTGCAATTATAATAGATACATAATTTCATAGCATTTTCATAAGCCGTAGCAATGTCTCTAGGTCTATCTTTATAAATTGCAACATAATTTGGAGAACTAGAACCTAAGGTTCTTTTCTTAATTACTATACAAAAATCAGACACATCATTGTTTGTTGAGGAATCTGCAGTACCTTGATCAATAGAGTCAATTCCTGCAACATAGAGATTTTTATAAAGATTCCCTTCTCCGTCTCTAAGAGGAGGTTCATATATAAATACTTTTCCTTGTGGATTAGGAATAAGTTTAACTTTATTTCTTGGATTATTTTCTGACCCTTTTGGAACATCCCATAACAAATCAACTTGTTGTGGTTTTACCCCTACTTTTTGTATACGAAGTTGAGTTAAACGATCTGCTATAAGTACTGGATCAAAAATACCATCACCTTGTTTTAATAATGCCTCACTAGGGGTGAAACAAAATTCTGCACAATAATCTAATAAATTTTGCCCAGACTTCTTTTTTCTTTCAGTTTCATAATGTTCTCTTGCTTTTTTCCTATCTGTAACTCCTCTATTATCATAGAAACCTTTTTTAAGCATAATATTAAAAGCGGGTATAAAATAACCAGTATATTGAACTTCACCATCCTCAGAGTAATTATTTTTATATGGAAGTACATTGTATTCTTTTGGATTATTAAACATTTTAGATAGACCCTCTAGTGCAGAAGCATCTGAATCACCTCCTGTACCTCAGACACTCATAATGCCTTTTCTAGCACCCGCAACTGTTACTAATGCCTCTCCTTTAATTCAAGCAGTCTCTAGATTTTTGAAGGACCCTCCCTCCTCTCAGAAAAGTCTATTAGAACGAATACCACGGACTTTGTTAATATTATCTGCTACAATTCCTTCTATATTATTTAATCTGCCTCATTCGCGATTTTCATTATCAGTAAGAGAAGTTCTTTTATGAAGAGCATTGTTAATCTTCATCATAGGTCTTCTAAATCCACCGTTGGTGTTTCCATTTAAAAAATGAAGCTGGGCTCAACATTTATTTAATGTCGGCTCCAGATAGTTTAGTGAAGAAGTAATATATGTTGAATTAAAATTTCTTCCTGTTATAAATGGACGAACTCCTAAACAAGCTCCTATCTCACTTCAGCCTATGCCTCGGCTTTTTAGTGCAACGCAGTCTTTTTTAAGTAGTTCGCACATTTCAAAATAATGAAAGAATTTATATTGCTCTGCTACAAATTTTGGAAATCCTTCTCCAGAAGCTTCCGCCAGTTTTTTAGAATCGTCTACAACAGGCATCCTATAAAAATTAAGGAAGAAATAATTATCTCCAGTAATTCTATACTTACCAACCGTATAACCATTAATGCATCTATCTAATTGTTCTTGTCAGAAATCAGCATATGGTTTAGATCCAGACGGATATTCAGTATAGTGACCAGTTTCAGTATAGACTCTTCCCGCTTCACAAAAAGGTGCTGGATCAAAATCTAATCCATGAGTTTCATCTATAGGTCTATAACCAGTCAATTCATAACTACATTCAGGGTCAAAGAATTCTATTTCATCTTCGAGAACATAATCCCACAATCCACTTTTCTCTCTTTTAGGTTGTTCAGGCTCATCTTCTTTACCTAGAGCTTGGGAAACAGTAATATCACCTTTAAATAATTCCCTAATTAATTCCTCTTCATAATTATCTTTAAAAGCAATTTCCTTAGGAGCCTCTTTTTCCTTAAGAGATTCTTTTATTTCCTTATATTGTTCTTTTACTGGTTTAGCTTTCTTTTTAACCTTCTTTACCTCTTCCTTATCTTCACCACTCAACTTCTTCTTCATATCTCTCTGAGCAGCTCTCATTTCAGCTTCAATACTTAGTTTTTTCGCCATAGTTCATTACTCATCCATAAATCCTCGCTCCAAACCACCTCTAACTTTAGAACTACTTTCAATTTGATCTTTCTTATAGTTTAGTTCTAATTCCTTTAACTTATCAGTCATAGTACCGATAGAACCAATACTATCAAGAATATCTTTAGCTTTTCAGATTGGTTTGTTATTTACAGGATCTCTTTCTTCAAGGTCAATATTGTCTAATGATACTCTCATCTTTTCAAGAGTTCTGAAGGCAGTTTTTATAAGACTTAGAATACGAGAAGAATCTTTAATTTCAATATATTTTCTAACGGCAGCTCTAAAAGTGGGATCATTTCATTCTTCATCAGATAGTCCTGAATCTTCCATAGCCGCTTTGTGTTTTTCCATCTCTAAATATTGTTGATATGGACTCTTCCAATCAGCAAATAATCAAATATATTTAAATTCTTTTCATGCTCGTAGCCTCTTTTTACCTGTAGGATCTTCACTACATTTGTTTCTATCTAAGTCTCATAATGCCTCAAACTCCTTTACAAGTAGGATCTCATGAACATTAAGTTCAAGAGATCCCGTAGTATTATTATAAAGGAATATATCTGTCATTATTCTTTGTAATGTTCATTAAATCGTCTTTGTC
This sequence comes from uncultured bacterium, assembly GCA_905215145.1. The sequence goes on from CAJMOW010000001.1 coordinate 127,888, forward strand.
TTTCTGCATAGCCTTTTTTATTAGCTTCTTTGTCAACAAAGTGGTATCACTTAGGATTATTTCTTCTAGTAATACCATTGACACTATTAGTATATGTAGTATCTTGTTTGTCTCTACTTATAGTTCTATATTCTTCTTTCCCAGAAGGATATCTTAAAGTTTGTTTTATAGAACCATCAGGATTTGTTACAGAACTAGACATGTATCCATCTTTAGTTACCTCTCCCCCTGTATTAAATTTTTCGGCATTAAAAATACCTTGTAATCTTCTAAAATTAGAACTTACAGGGGTTGGTGTCCGTAATCCTAATTTACCTAATATGCCAGCATCATTAATATTACTGTCAATTCTTCCAGCATCTGCATTATTAATATATAATGTATCCCTTTTATCGGGAGATACTAATTCTGATGTTGTAGTATTATTTCTAGTAATCTGTCTTAGACCTATACCATTAGGAAGAGTTTCTTGATGAACTCCTGGTTTTAGATCTCTAACTAAAGTACCTCTTGCAGTTTTATATTTGTTAGGACCATATTCAAATAAACTAACTCCATGAAAATTTTTTCTTACTTTATCAGATTTTCTCTGATCAGATTTTCCTCCTTGTTGAAATTTATTAATAAGTTGTCCTAATTTACCTCCAAATTTAAACATCTGTTTTTGTTTAAATTGACTAATAAGACCAGATATTTCATTTAACCCCTCTTCTGTTTGGGCTAACTTATTTAAAATAGTGACTACTTCATCAGGAGTTTTATCTTTAAACTCATTAATATTAACTGGGAGTCACTCTATAAACTGAGTTAAGTCTTCTTTATTCATACTTATTCTGGTTTAACTACACTACCATTAATATTACTACTATCTTTACAAGTTATCTCTCACTTTTTAATATCAGTATCAGGGGAATAATATAATGGTATAATTGGTTGTTGGGAATTAACAATGGTATATTGTTTTACCTGATACAGTTTAATAAAAGTATTTACCTCATCAGGTGTCCCTGTAACTATAAATCCATCAATTTGTAAAGTCATATGTTTGTTTATTTATATAATTCCAAATCTTTTGTTGAAAATACTGCTTCTTGCAGCACATTATTTTTATCAAATCAAATACATTTCATACCCTTGAAGATATTGTACATCTGATCTCCCTGTTTGAACTGTCTTGTAACTTTCTCTTGAATAAGCATTATTGGAGAATTTAGCTCCTTATGTTTTAAGGTTACAAGTTGACCAGGGGTGTAAAATAGGTATGAGTTACCTTCTTTATTCAAATTTTCATTCATATCCATAATTTTTTATATTCACCTTTAGTGCATCTTATTCATTATCTCTTATACTACAAATAATATTATTCTCACTGATTGTATAGTATCCTTTTCCGCCAAAGGGGAGTGGCGCAGCTAATGTAAAATTAATATATACATCTTCCCCTTCTAATACACTTTTACATTCATTACCAACAGCAATAACTTTACAACACCAAATACCACGCTGTGAGGCTTCTTGTTCTCCAGTTTCCTGTGATTTATATGTTGCAGATGTTTCAAAATCACCTAAGATAAGTCCAGAGGTGGTTTCATGTAATGGTAAACGATAAGGATTTTTTTCGTAAGGTAATACAACTACTCTACCTGCCGTAGGAACAATTTTCTTATTCTCATATGGTTTGCAATCTTTATCTTTTGCCATTAAATTAGCTACATACTCCATTTGATCTCTTTCTGATTTTTCTTGTGCCCTTTTAAGTGCTTCGGGATCAATTTCACGTTTAATATTATTACCCATTAAATGTTTTCCTGTTAACTGATAGTAATCAGTTCCTAAATACTTTTCATTACTCATAATTCATTATTATTTTAAAATTATACATTATCATCTATTATCATAACATTGTTCATCTTCTACTAATGATTTACTATAGCAATTACATCCACATAAAGTACATCAGTATTCTCCAAATAATTTTTCTTTATGAGGGCAGTTTAAACATATCTTATATCTTCTTTCAGCTCAATCAGGGATAGGTTTAAAGAATCTACGATATCACCCTATTATAATATTTTTAATTGTATGTAATATTTTTCTCATAGATCTTATCATTTTCCTACAACACATTTTGCAGAGGGCATACGTAATTTTCTCTGTAACATACAGTTACATCCTCTCTTATATCCTAATTTGGGTCTATCACTTACTGTCTTTTTATCAGCTTCAGATAAATATAATCTAGAGTTACATCTAGCCCCCATAGGACTATCTAGGTATAGAGGGCATTCTTTACAAATCTTCATTCTATTTTCATATAAATCATCTACATTTTCCATAATCATTATATTTTAAAATACTATTGGTTTGTCTTTATCAAGTTCTGCTTTTATTTTATTCTTCTTTCTATGATATAAAAGAAGTCTAGCAATATCATCTTTTAAATATTTTACTTCATATTCAGTTTCATTACCGTCGTGATCAAAATGAACAATTGCTAGCTTTTTTATTTTGAATTTAGGATTAATCTTCTGAAGAAGATATGCGTACATACTAAGTTGTAACTGATAGTGACATAGATTGCAATCCATAATATTTTCTAATGGCGAAAGCATCATCTGTCTTTTCTTAGTAGTTCTATCAAAATAAGACTCTTTATCAATCCTACCGTTAGTCTTTCAGTCTAATAAAACTACCTCGTTATCACTTATCTGTAAATAATCTATTTGACCAGCAATCTTTAAGTATTCATCAAACTCATAACTTATAAGAAACTCAGGGTAAATGGCCCTGTCAATGTCTAGTTTATAATACCCTTTCTTTACCTCAAAAGTTCCTCCTCCTGCATATTTGTTTATTGCCTTTTTATCTCCTTGATAAAACAGATCTTCCATCATAGCATGAATTTTAGTACCACGTTCTGTACTGGCATTCCTTTTGTCTTCATAACTTTGCAGGATTTCAGATTTCTTATTAAGAAATTCAACAGGGTCTAATTCATATTCTTCAATATAAGACTCCTTTCATTTTTTAGAAGAAAGAAGTTTTGATTTTAATGGGTAAAACACTGTGGGATCTAATAACGCCTCACAAGCTTTATATGATGACCAAAAATCTGAATCAAATTTTTGACAGTACTGTCCTATTATTGCCGTTACAGATTCATATTTCGAATTGTCTGTCTTACCTATATAAATATGCTTTTCATCAGAGTATATAATATTATCATTTTCTTTATCTACAGCATACCCATTAACATATTTTAATTTACTACCTCTAAGTTTAGGCATATTATATTTTTATTCTTTATTATAATTAAATTGGATAAGAGTTTTAATATCTGCTCTATCATCTATAAGATAGTTATGTATTTTATTTTGTAGGCTATCAATATTTGGCGGAATATTTTTTCAAGTTACTCCTAAAATACCAATTGGGTAACCACTACTATCTTTTATAATTGTACAGGCTAAATATTGTACATCATTTTTTTTGAGTTGTGTATAAAGAGTTGAATCAATACTATCTAATTTAACCATATCTCCTATGAATACTTCATTTTCCTTTAAATAATAAGGAAGATTAATTCAGGTTAGATTAAAATCATTATATTGATTTTTAATTGATTCAACATCACCATTACATAATTCAAATCTCATAGTTCCATGTTGTCAGTCCATAATACCATTATGGTACTGAATAATTCATACTCTATCTGCATGATATTTATATAAATATACAGGCAGGAGACTTTTTACTTGTTGATCATATTCTGTCCTTTTATATAACCCTTTTGTGTGTCTTTGAGTCATGTAGTCAGTATATTTGTCAAATAAAAAACTAGGATTATAACAAATTCTAAGTGTTAAACTCAACATAATTAGAATAAATAATCCCTTTAAAATATTAAATACTCCATACTCTTTACATAATTGTAAGATTCTTTCTAGCCATGAAAGTCCAGAATTTATATCAGGTTTTGTTTTTGCCATATTTTTATATCTATATAACTCTTTATAATTTTACTTGAATGATGCAAATATATAATAAATCTTTCTGATATCCAAATAATTTGTCCAAATACTTGCAAACATCTAAATAAATAATTATTTTTGCAAAAACATATATTACTAGATAATAATCCTATTAATTATTTTATAAAGTATGAAATATAATAATGACATTTTAAACAAAATTGTAGAGGTATATAGTACAGAGTATCATAATAATCTCGGACTAGACAACATTACAAGTGGATACTTAGAAATGATGAAAAAAGGTTCTAAGATTCATATTAAAAAGAAAAATAGAGGTAAATTTACAGAATATTGTGGTGGAAAAGTAACTAGTGAGTGTATAGCTAGAGGTAAAAGATCCCCTGATCCAGCAATTAGAAAGCGAGCAACATTTGCTGCCAATAGCCGTAAATGAAATAAGAAGTAAGGAGGTGTATAAAAATGATGACATGGAAGAAAATCAAAGCGCAAATAAATATTTATATGATTTTAGAGAAATTTGGTAAATTATATATTATAGATTAAATTATGATAAATACCCCTAAATATTTTGAATTAAGTGAACTTTTAAAAAGCGACACAGCTCTCAGTAAAAAAATAGAAAATCTTCCAACATGGGAGGGAGTAGAAAAATTGAATAAACTAGTTGTGGAGTATTTAGATCCACTGAGAGAAGCATGAGGTTCTGCTATTACTATTACTTCTGGATATAGATCACCAAATCTTAATAAAGCTGTAGGGGGCGTAAGTAATAGCTCCCATCAATACTATGAAGCAGTAGATTTACAACCTAAAGATACTTCAGTTAAAGGAGTAGAAACCTTCTTTAACTTTATTAAAAACTACTTTACTGATAATGATATTATTGTGGATCAATGCTTTATTGAAAAAAGCGGATCGACTACATGGGTACATTTAGGTATATCTCCACGAATGAGAAACCAATATGGAGAACTGCGAGTCTAATAGATAACATATAACTAGTTTTTTAGATACTATGAAGGAAAGATCTAAATTAGAGTTCCCTGAGATGTTTAAAGTAACTTCATTAATTAAATCTCCAAAACAATATGATGTAGATGAATTAATTAAGGTTATAGGAACTAAAATATTTAACTATACTAATGCAAATATCTTAGTACAATATAATGATAAAATCTTAAATAAATTTTCAACTGAGGAATGTGAGCTACAAGCTCTATTAGATAAAACACCAGTGCCTCATACATATAATCTATTATTAAAAACTAAATTATCAGACAGTCTTAGTACTATTATATGTCATGAAATGCAACATTTTGATCAGTATGAAAGAGGAGATCTTAAACTTATGAAAGAAGACTCTAAACTAGTATTCTTATGAAAGGGACAGCAGTTTGATTCTTCATTGGATTATATGTCAAGACCATGAGAACAAGAAGCAATAACTGCTCAATACTCACTTTGAAGACAATTTAAACAAATTTACTATAAATAATAAATTAAATATTATATGAAATGGTATATTAAAATACTGAGATGGATATGGGAATTCCCACAGTGTCTCCTCGGCCTTATTTTAACTTGATGTTATAATGTAGAGTACAAAGAAACTTTTAAGGAAATTCCAATATATGCTGGAGATTTTCCTGGAGGAATCTCTCTTGGTTTATATATTTTAATGGGAGAATCAAATTGAAAATATAACAGAAATTACACAAAAGAACATGAATGAGGACATACTCGACAATCTTTATATTTAGGTCCTCTCTATTTACTAATTATAGGGCTGCCTAGTATTATTTGAGCAGCTATTCATACTCCAAAGTCTAAAAGATCTTATTACTCGTTTTTCTCAGAGAAATGGGCTGATAAACTCGGAGGTGTACCTAAAAGATAGTATGGACACTTTAAAACAAAATGCAATAAAAAATTCAAATCTCACATTATGAGATTTTTTAAAAAAATTTGGAAATGTATAAATTTTGATATGTTATAGGCTTGATATTTATGGGAATATTTTTTATAACAAGTACTAAAGTACTGCAACCTATATATATATTACTAAGTCTAGTATGCTTTATTATAAGCGCAAAACAATATGAAAATAAAAAGGGAGCTAAGTAGCTCCCTTTTTATTTTTAATTAATTCAAACATATTTAGTTGTTTCATTTACTCAATCACTTACTTGAGACCCATTTAATGTGATAGTTATCTGGGTTCCCTTTAAAATCGAATTTAAACGTATGGAACTGTATGTTCTATATCCACCTTGATATGAAACTCAATTTTCTTCCCCAGGGGCCAGTGATAGATTGGCTAAACGAACTCCTGTTGTTCCATACCCCTCATATATATCTATACTACATTCTGTGTTATTTAAATTATTGCGACTACATACATAAACATCACAACTAATTGAAGGATCAGGAGTAGGAGTAGATTCTTTTTCATATGTAAATGACTTTACTCATAAAAATAAAGTTTTGCCGATATCTATTGTTCCTATATCCGTTGGATATAAATCTGAATAACTAATACTAGAGTTAGATCCAGAACTAGTTCCACTAATATATCTATCTAATGCAATGTTCTTACAGTTATTTACTTTAATATAATGAGTATAACTATCTCCTTCTATATCAGCATAAGTTACTGCTGTATCTTGCGTAAATATTCCAGTAATACCATATGAATCAGCATCACTAAATACAGTTATTATAGGGCGATTGCTTGTAACAGAAGGAACATAACTAGCAGCAGTACTATTAATATAAATTCCAGAATTATACTCAAAAGTAACAGTTGCCCGATATTCTTTTGTAGCTATTATAGGATTAATAGCTCCTCCCTTGTTAAATGTTCCTATAGTATCTCTTGTTTCTACTTCTTTTACTGTGGCTTTGACAAATAAATCAGGGTAGGTTGTACTAGACTGAATAATTGCATTTGTTATGGGCTCTACTATTAGTCCTTTTCCAGAAGTTGACTCAAATTCTTTTAATGCTACTGTTTGTTCAACTATTCCTGCAGCTATTAGAGGTAAAGTTTCAGTAGTATAACTTTGAACATCTCTATCTCTTCAACGAATACTGACTCTAATAGGAAGTTTAGTTTTATTGATATAATCTATTTTAACCTTTGCTGCTGATTGTATAGGAACATTCTGCCCAAAAAATATTGTATTCATTTACTACTTATCTTTAAAATATTTATCATAGATATGCTTAGCATACCAGCCACAACCTGCTCCTACCGCTAAACTTATTAATGCAAGCAACAAACTTCCAAAGCTCATAGCTGATACAATACCACAACCTGCTAATACTAAAGCAACTACGATTGCAGCTATAATTAGTTTTGTTTTCCAAGTCATTGTTTTCATATTATTTATATGTTAAATTACTATAAGTTGTCCCATTTTCAGAAACAATATAGTTGTATTGATTTTTATATAATGGTAATATATCGTCTTTTCAATAAATAAAAGCATAAGTTTTATCATAAAAAGGATGATCTTTCATTTTATCTTCAAATTCTTTCGGAGAACGATCTTTTGTAACTAGAGTATAAGAATCTCCTAAATTGAAATTCATTTCTAAACCGTCATTTGTAATTTTTCTTAATGCAAACATATATGTATTTATTAACACTATTTATTCATCTTATTATATACTTGTTGAGCATAATCTCATCGTTGATCTATTTTTGCCTCGTCTTCTCGTGGTCTCTCAAATGTTCATGTAAATAACTCTGCAATTTCTCCAGGATTCTTTAAACTATTTCAAGTATTTCTTAGATTAGTATAAGAGTACTTTGTTCATTTTGAGTTTTTCATACTATTTCAATCGTTCTTCTCCTTATCAGTTAAGGTTTTATAATCCCTTGATTTTAAAGAGTCATAGTATATCTGTCATTCATCACTCCCATTATTAATGTGATCTCACAATCAAGTCAACTGATTTTGTCAGGTGTCTGGCTTATCTTTAAGCCACTTTTTATACTTATTATATTTACCATCTTTTAGTTGGGCAATTCCTTTAGCCCCAGCAGATGATATAGAATTATGATTTAATCCACTTTCTTGAATAAATACTCCGACTAACCCAGCAGCTTGCTCTTTTGAGGCACCTAAATTGATTAAATAATTATATACCTCTTCAATATTTTTAAATCCACTAATAGAAACAGGATGTGATATATCCTCTCTATCAATGGTAGAATTACTTAAAAATGGATCTGTAATACCTTCTCAGGGGTATTTGGAATATATTCTCCCATCAAAACTCTTATACCATTTATAACCCAGATTATTATCTACATCATATGATTTAAATGCTGTAGGATGGTTTAAATTTTTTAATACTAACCCAGTTTCTGGATCTCTACTTCTTCCATGATTTTCATTAAAATCATATTGTCCAGCAGAATAATCATACATTTCTTCGGGATCATTATATGCATTTCTTAGAACTCCTGAATTTTGGTATTTAGGAACTTTTAATCCTAATTCTGCAAACAAAGTACTATCCTTCTTTTTATTAGGAACCTGAGCAACATTATTTAACATCATACGAATACTATCTGTACTATATCTATCTAAAAACTGAAAAGTGTTATTCGTATCATATTCTCTATGAACAGTAGATTCTTCTGGAATATACTTATATTCAGGTTGGTAAGGCTCTGCACTGATAACATTACCCTCATTATCAAATACTGTGGTAGAAAAACTATTATGATCTTTTCCTTTAAGTCTATTTGTTAGAGTTATTTGTTTTACATGCTTCTTTTTAAGATCTTCAATTTCTTTATTGGTGAACTTATGATTAGGATCTACTCCTAAAGCATACCTAAACTGCATTAATCTTGCATATATCTCTTGTGGATCTTCTAGATAATCATCAGGTATAACTGAATTTTGATCATAAAATGCGTCCCCTAGTAAATTCTTAATCCTAGCTATCTCTTTAACTTGAGGATCAGGTCTGCTACTATGTACTCATTCATGAACAGCAGTAGAAGGAGAGTCATCTCTTAGATATATTTTACGACCTCTATAGGAATATACACCTTTAGAATCCGTAGGAACCTTAGAAGGATCTATAGAAGCAGTAGTGAGATCAATATTATGTGCAAGAATATTATACCCTAATGCACCTGTAACTGGTATAGGAATTAATTGATGTTGCTGTATATTTCTTTTTATTTGAAATGTACGATTCTTATATCAATTTTTAACTCATTGTTTACCTTGAACAACACCTCCTAGTTGAAGTTTAAGAGTACCACCATGCTTGGCAGTAGCAATTACCTTATTTAAAGTCCTAGAATAGTTTGGATCTGTAGCATATCCTCCTTTTTGAACCCTATCCGCAAACTCTGAAATATTCCCCGAGAAAGCATTATAACGATTACTATTAAGTAGGTCTATCTTAAAATTAGCGTAATCTTCTAGAGAATTAAAATCTCTAAAACTATCATTTATATAGACATCTTTACCATTAATAACCTCTCTCGTTCTTTTAATAGAACCTCTACCTTTAATCCCTCCAAAATTAAAATTCCCAGATGGTTTAGACCCTCAAGCAGACTCCAATCCATCCTGAGCTACTAAAGCCTTGGCAAATACTGGATTTAAACCCCTCTTAATTAAGAGAGATTCATATATTGGAATCATGGTATCCTTAAAATCCTCTTTAGATTCAAATTTTTTAGTGTTTGTCTTAGCTTTATTAATCTCAGAATTCTTAAATACTCGTATTTCTTCTATTGGAGACTCTACTGGAATAACTGCCTCCTCTTTATCTTGTTTAATAGTATATTTAGGTTTGTATCCTTTAATATTAATAGTAGGACCTTTAATAGATAACTCTTTAAATGAAGAATCTCTAATATACGGTTTGTAAGTTATATTCATGTTAGTAAATTTACTTTTTATTTCGCAAATATAAAGATTTTTTTTAACAAAAACAAATAATAATTTACTATGTTGTAATGATAACTTATCTCTTCCTTAACCCGTTTTCTAGTTCCGCAATCCTATATTCTAACTTCTCTACTCTATCGTAGAGCTCATCTAATCTCTCCTCTTCCCTTGTTTTAAATCTATCTAAATGATCTCTACCTGTATCTATGATAATACTGTAACCGTCTCCTATACCTTCTAAACTAATAGGATTAAAACTAAATGGTAAGTTTTTCTGTTGATCCATATTTTTATTCAAATTTAAAGCCTGATGACTCTTTTAAATTACTCTTTTCAATAATCTCTTTTAGTCTGTTTATCTCTTCTTGCATTTTAAGAATATTTTTATCTACAGCATGTAGCCTCTTATCATGCTCATTAATCTGTTCCCCTTGTTCATCTACTTTTTTATTGATAAATAACATCGCCTGACAAATTAATGCAAGATCAATATATCTAGCAGTCTTTTTCAATCCTGTAACTTTATCTATAATTGGTGTGCTGCTTGTTTGCAATATGCCTCTCTCTTCTAATTGATGAAAAACTCTGGTTAAAACTCTAGTGCCAATATGCATATTAGTTGCATGTTCTTCTTTAGACTTTGTGGTAACCGCAAACTGACCATCTGATTTATCTGTGTATTGTTGCATTGCCATTAATATGCCTTTTTCTTCTGCTTCTAATTCTTTATAATTTAAGAATTCATATGTAAATCTTTCAAAATATTTACCTGTTTTCTGTATTTCATAAATATTACTTCTTCCTTTCTTTTCATCTAGAACTTTAATTTCTCCAGCTTCTTTTAATTTCTTAATACTACTTTGCACTGTATTAATTGAAACTGAAGCTAGTTCTGATAGTCTCCTAATAGATATAAATGTACGATAAGTATGTTTATCCATATGCTGACGCATATATCCATAAATTAGATAATCTGTAGGATTCATTTTTATTTCTTTATTTTTATCCCCTAAATTATGTGGCACTTGTACATGTTGAGGCGTTTTATTGTTCTTCTCCATAAATTATTGTTATATCATCATAAATCATATATTTATATTTTTAATAATTAACATGCAAATATACAAAATATATCATATATATCAAAATTTTGTACATGTCATTTTTTGCTTAATCACATATATTTGATACATGTTATTTTGATACATTTTTATTATTCCTTCCTGCTACTTTGATACATTTACTGGTACATCTAGCCTGTCAAAAATCAAATTTAGCCTGTTACTTTGATACCTATCTAAAATAATAAGTGGGGTATATAATGCGTAAATATGGTTACATAGTATTTTAGCCCCCTCCCACCACCAATGGGAAAACGATTTATTTTAAGACAAAAATTCCCACAAAATATTGAAACAATTTACCAAAGCACATAACCTTTTCATAACCTTAACCTGGTAGCTGGAGCACTTACAGTTATCCCTACTAAGTAGGGGTAACTTTATTCTCTAGTAATCAAAGCTTTAAATATATCTGTAGGATAATTTCAAAAACCAGCAGTTATGATTAACCTTGATATTACCGACTATACTCCTGAGGAGATGAACGAGATGCGTTACCAAGAAGATATTGCTGAAGAGCAATTGGACCGTTACATTGATTCTTGGTTTCAAAAATAGGATCTTCAACTAAACAACAGTACTATACCAGTGTGGCCTACCGCTGCGTAGATGGTTTATAAGTTAGGCTGTTGTTTTTTTTTGTTTTCAATCTATTTACCTTAACTCAATATTCATGGCTAAGATTTACACAATGCCAGAGATCGGCATTATCCTCGATGGTATTTACCGTAACTACAGCAAGCACAAGATGGAACAAAAGAATGTTACCGTTCTTACTGTAGAATGTCACACTTCCACTAATGTTCTCCTTAAGGTTCGTAATATTCTTACGGAGATGGGGATTCTTATTATCGAAGGAGAACGTGCACAACAGAAGTGCTACTGGAATCCGTCAAAATGTATACCTAACCCTGCATTGCTAACCGAAGTATATCGTGCTTACACGAGAGACGTTAAGAGCAGAGTTAAGGTTGAAAAGAAGGTACAACGTCTGCCTTCCTTCGAGTTAGCGCTACTGGCCCTTAAGAAACAGGGTTGGGATATGGTTATACTCAAGAAATCTTCTGGTTACAAGAAGGTTAGTGAGGAGTATAACCTCATTGAGATAGGGGAGTAATCCTCTATCTCTTTTTATAGACAACTAAAACTTACAAAAGGTTGTTAAGTTTAACTTTAACTCTATACTATTATGAAAGTCATTATTCTTATCGTAGCAGTTATTGCTATAGCAAAGATCAGTACTATCACTGGTGCTTGGATTCGTAGAAACAGTACAGACTGGTAATGTTATGACATTACGAGTACACTTACTAGTAGCTAACAAATATAGGCTACTAGTAACCTTTAGAGACGTTAATAAGATTTCTTCTATTTATAAGAAAGAGAAGCTTATTGGGCTTAAGGTTGATAAGCAAGATTGTCTTCTTAACGGAGTTATTACTTCATTTGAGGTTCTGCAATGAAAAAGCTTATCATTGGTGAGATCTTCGTGATCTTGTTTCTTGTTGTTGGAGTGGACTACTTGCCATTAATTATATGCTGGATTCCTTTTATAGTATACAATTACTTGTATCTTGGAAGGATTGTCAGATATATTGATGGGGAGTAGTCTTACTTCCATATGGATACCAAAGATACAGTAGTTTATTTAAATTTAAAATTCTGCTATATGACTGCTCTTGCATTACAAGCTTTCTTAGAAGAGAAAGATCCTATTCTTGTAAGTAGGATTATCAATTCTAAGGCATTCAAGGAATCACGGGAAAAGCGTAACGTTCCTAAGTTTGAGGAAGATGAATATCATTTTCAATCATCTATCTCCAGTACCCAAAATCTGGGCTGTGGAGTTTCCAGAGCCCTTGAAAATTTCTTCGAGTATGGTGTATATCGTTGTTAATGGTCTCATTGTCGAGGCCAAAACTGTTACAGAGATTCACATGCAAATGGAGGTTAAACGACACAGAGTTGTTTATTCCAGAAAGAAGTACAAATCTCTGAAGGAAGACGACACTATTACAGATATCGTCAGAGAAGCTATCAAACAAATGAAGGGAGAATAGCATCTCCCTTCTTATTATTATCTACTATGACACGAGAAGAACTCAACAAGAAGATTGAACATCTAATGGAAGCTCTTGAGAATACTCAGAGATCTATCCAATTCACTAATATTCCTGTTTATGTACTAACCAACTACATCAAAGAAGAAACAGGAATAGATATGGAACAAGTAAAGGAGTAGTTTGTAGCTACTCCTTTTATTTACATCTCAAATACTTCTGGAATTTCTCCGTTCTTCAGTTGGCTGTTCTCCTTCTGAAGTCTTCTTACTTCACTTAACAACAACTCAACATCCTTTGATCTTTTCTGATCTCGCTCTTCAAGTTTTTGAACCTGATTTCTTAATTCTTCAATAGAATCCTCATTTCGTTGTATTCTATTTTCATGATTTTGAAATGCAAATACAATAGCTTGACCCAGATCATTAAGATTATAAATAGTTTCTTTTTTAAAACAACCTGATTCTTTATCACGAATCTGAAGAGAAACTTGATTTACATAATTCTTTTGTATTAATGACTGTGTGTTTTTATTAAGAGTTCTCCAATTAAGACCTGTCATTTCACATAACTCTCTATCTGAAAATGACATCTTTCCGATACCATTATCTTTATACATATATTGCTGGGTACAGAGTATCTGAAGCTTCTCAGATTTAGATAAGTCCTTCTTATCTAAAAACTCATAACTGAACGGCTCAAAAGATTTCTCATTATTAAAAGTATACACCGTAGCTCTACCACAAGACTTCCAGGTAATATAGCCTTTTCTTCTGATCTCTTTTAGTGTTTTTATAACGGTGGGCTTACTACACCCAGAATCCTTAGCAATTCTATCTAAGGATGGAAATGCCTCCATAGTATCCTTATTCATATATCTACGTATACACACATATATGAGAATTTCATACTTTTGGAGCAGCTCCCCATTCTCTTTTTTCGGTAATATTACATACTGATTCATCTTATTCTTATATTAAATTAATTATCTAAATACAAAGATACATAATTAACTTTAATTGTACAAATAATTGGTAATTTTTTACCATAAAATTTAATAACGATTGTATTTTTAAACTAATCAATTGTATTTTTAAACTATAAGGTGTTGTATTTTTAAACCGATCAATTGCATTTTTAAACCCTAACTATACTTAATACCTATACTTAAAGAACTATACTTAATAGCCCAGTTCTTCGAACTGTCCTCAAACTGTTTTTATGTAAAATCAATGTAAACCAAAGCAACTAACATTTTACCAAAGCTTCCAACAAATTATTACGACAACAAATGTCGATTCAAACAATTAATTAAATATTTATACTATGAAGATTAATCAATTCAAGAAGGAAGATTTTCCTATTATCCCTACTCGAAACGGCCTCGAAGTAAAGCAGGTCGCAGTAGACTTTCTGAAGAGCACTGGTATCGGTCTCGTCAGCTATGGCCTTTCCGACGGCGATGTCTTTGAATTCCCTGACACTCTCGAAGACGCTGTAATCACAACCCGTCAGGTGCGGAAAGACTCCAAGAACGTCGAAGTGCTCGTCATGGGACTCAAGAACGGCAAGTTGGCTAACTTCTCGCTGGCAAACCTCCGTCGTCGTGACGCAGATATGAAGCCCGTTCATCCTGTCTCTGCCGACCTCTGCGTGCTCGAAACTGACTATGATCGTCTGGAGGCTTGCCTTGGCAAAACGATCGTGGCTCAGGGAACCGTCAAGTTCAAGCAACGAGACTTCGACAACGGCGTGCCTCTTGATACCACCACCGAGAAGGAAACGGCAAACCTTGTATGGAAAGCCTAAAACCTGCTCGTAACGGCCAGTTAACTGTTAAAGGAGAGTGAAAACTCCCCTTTAACATCTTAACTACCAATTGCGGCGATTACGTAGTATACAACTGAAGAGGCTGAATACATAATAAACTCGCTTTCTACGTAATTAAAGCAACTAAAAACAACGAATTCTATATCCAAAAAGTTATTCAATTAAATGGAAAATAAAGGCTCTTTCTCTGAAAAACTATTAAGTACTATATTCTGGGGAACTCTCCTCGCTGCTTTTGCATTTGGTGGAGCAGAAGTATTGGGTTATTCACCTGTAGTAAGCACTGTAATATCTTATGCCTTCGCCGCTGGAGTGTCATTCCATGAATAACTACTCTGTTTGTAGAAGATTGATACCTTCTACAAGCACTAAATACTGTTCTGAAACAGAATTAACAAGGTATTAAGTTTATTATTGAATTTGTACTGCTGTGAAGCAGAACCCTTCCTCTGCATCTCCCATTTTAAGCTAGTTTGTGTTTTGATGTCGGCCGAGACTGAGCAGAGGCAGTCTCTTTTTTAAATATTTTTATAAATATTTTTAAATAT
>CAJMOW010000002.1 GCA_905215145.1 uncultured bacterium
TATATAATATAAAATAAATTGTTATAAATGACTTGACAATTAGGACAATTTATGGTATAATGTAATAAAGTTCAAGAAAGGAGATATAAATATGTGTTATGAAGATGTTCTTTATGTAGATGCTGTTAGTTATGGTCTATATGAAGATTTATATAAAGAATGTACGTTTAGTGTTGAGCAAGTGTATGAAGAATATTGGAATGAAAAAAATGGAGAGATGTAATGCTAACTTGTTTAATCGGAGATAATAAAATCAATAAGGAGGTGGAATAATGGCAGGAATTAAAGTTCCGCAACATGAAATTTTAAAAATTAGTACAGATAAATTAAGACATAGTAAATGGGATTTGACCATTACAAGGAAAGAGGCATTTGTAAATGAAGAACTTGTGCCATTATTTCAAGGAGAAGTATTTAGAGCAATTAAAAGAATTGTAGGAGAAAGTCATATTGACTACACTCAATACATAATGGCTCTTGAAGTCAATAAAGAGAAAGATTTTCTTAGAGCTTGTAAAAAAGGTTTTAAAGTGAATGGAAAATCTTTTAAACGTTTCGTTGGAACAACTGGTGGATTAAAGAGCAATACAGTTTTATTTGTCAGTGAAGATATTTATGATAAACTATATGAAATTTCAGAATGTGGTAGAGATAAAACCGTTCCTATAATTCCAGCTAAACTTGAAGCATATAGAGCTTTGTTTTGTAGTGCAAGCCAAAGAATTATTAGTCCTAATAAGATTTTAGTAGTGTCAGATTGTATTACTCAATATTATGATGATGTGATTAAATTAGATGACGGAAATAATGAAATTGAACCAATGATGACAGTGCTAAAAAATGAATTATTAGAAAACAATAGTTCTGATGGATATAATTTATGCACAATAGGTTATATGGAAAAAGTTGCTAATGCTTTAGGATTAGATTACATTCCAAGTGGAGTATGTTTAAGAAATGCTTGGTTAAAAGGTATGCTTTACCCATTTCCTATTGTGGAGTTCTTTGATAAATATATGAATGGCAATTATATTGTTAAGGATATTTGGGGAAATGATATTGATATTAGAGAAGTTGAAATGATTTTAACAGAATCTAGTCTAAAATTATGGAGTAGTTATAAGTCAATAGACGATTATGTTGAAAATTATAAAAAATATGGATATGAATTTGCCGTAACAAAAATTTCTCCACATAAACTTGAAGATGAAAGGGCAGTTAATTATCAATATTTGCAATCATATTATTTTTCAGATGAAGATATTCAAGAGTTATGTGAACCAACTGTAAAGTTCTTAAAAGACTCTATGTGTGGTGATTATCAATCAACATTAAAATTTTTAGGCATTAATGGTAATCTAAATGATAATAGTTGGCAACAAGCATTAGGAATTAGCGAATATATGATGAGTGACCCATATATAATTGATTCAGTACATAGAATGATTAAAAAGAAAATTAGTGATGCTAAAATTGGCAAGCTAATTATAAAGGGAAACTATCAAATTTTAAGTGGTGACCCATTTGCTTTAATGCAACATATTTGTGGGTTGAAAATTACTGGATTGCTTAAAGCAGAAGAAATTTATTCAAGTTATTGGAATGAAAATAATGTTGATGAAGTTTGTGTTTTTAGAAGTCCTATGACAAGTCACAATAACATTAGAAAATGTAAGATTAACAATTCAAACGAAGCAAAATATTGGTATCAATATATGAATAATATAATGATTGTCAATGCTTGGGATTCATTTTGTATGGCAGAGAATGGTGCGGACAATGACGGGGATATTTGTTATTCAACAAATAATAATGTCCTTTTAAGAAATTATAGAAAGTTAATGCCTTTAATGTGTGTTCAAAGAAAGGCAGAAAAAATCATTCCTACAGAAGATGATATTATTAAATCTAATATGAATGGCATGGGAAATAAAGTAGGTCAAATTACTAATCGTGCAACAAGTATGATGGATGTTCAGTTTAATTTTGACAAAGACAGTGAAGAATGGAATATTATGACTTATAGAATTGCGTGTGGTCAACTATATCAACAAAATGAGTTGGATAAAATTAAAGGAATTGATTTTAAACCCATGCCTAGATATTGGTTTAGCATTAAAGATTGCACAAATGACCAACAAAGACTATTGTGTGCTAATAAAAAGCCATATTTCTTTATATATAATTATGATTATATTAAAAAAGAATATATGGACTATATGAAAAATGTTGAAAGTAAGTGTTTAACAAAATTTGGTATTTCTTTAGAAGAATTATTAAATAAAACAGACTTAACAGAAGAAGAACAATTATTTATTAAGTATTATAATAATGGACTACCTGTTGGATTTGGAGATTGTGCCATGAATAAGATTTGTTGGCATATTGAAAATGAATTTAATGGATATAAGATTTCATTGAAACATAATGGCAACTTTGACTATAACAAAATCAAATATCCAAAAAAGAGATGCACAGAAGCACATAGGCAAGGGTTGAAATTCTTGTGTGACCAATATGTTAAACAAGTTGCTTTATATAAACAAGAACAAGAATTGAAAAAAGAATCAAGCGGAGAAACACGAACAGAAGAATCTAAAAAAGAGAGAAAATTCATGCGTGAAGATTATGCTTGTAGTGCAAAAGAAATTTGTCCTAATGATGAAGAAAGACTTAATATTGTACTAGATATGTGTTATGGTTGTAGAAATAATAGACAGTTTTGTTGGGACGTTGTTGGTGATTTGATTATTTATAGATTGGAGGAATTAGAAAATAATGGCGAATTATATATTTAATGAAAAACAATATATAGAAGAATTTTTGGATGGAGAACAAGTTGAAGAAAAGATTGGAATGAGATATATAATTGGTTTATTGTTTCGATATTACTCCATTTATAAAAAAGATGAAATTGAACCAAAAAAGATTAAAAAACAAATATTCCAAGATTTGAGAACCAATGGTTCATTTGGCAAAGAAAGCAGTAATAGATTACAAGACTTTGAACTAGAAAAGGTTATTGAAGGAGTTATAACAAAAAATAAAAAATATTATAAAGAGTATGATGAATATAAATCATTAAAGCAATTAGAATATATTCCTTTGTATTCAAGTGAATTTAATTTTATTCAAAGTTTAAGTAATGACCAAGAAAAGAAATTTATGTTTACTTGTTATATTCTTGCAAGATTTTATAATACAACTTGGGTAAATAGTTCTTATACAGAGATATTTAAGTTGGCAAATATTACAAAATCATCAAAAGATAAGGCGTTGTTCGTAGGAAAGTTGCTTAGAGAAGAAAAAATTTCTATGTCAGATTATGTAACAAGCCTTGCAATTAAGTTAAAAGAAGTAAAACAAGAAGATGATGAAGAAGTGATTAAGGTTTACCAAATGCAAAACCTCGGCAATCTATTCCTTTCATACATCAAGCCAAATTATAAGCAATGTGAAAAGTGTGGAAAATTGGTAAAGATTAAGAGTAAAAATGACCACAGAACACAATATTGTAGCAAATGTGCAGAAGAGGTTCATAGAGAAATAAATAAAAATTGTATGAGAATTACAAGAGAAAAGTGATTTTGTGTACTTATCGAAAATCCTTAAACCCCTTGATTTTACTGGATTTCTTGACACTTTTTGTTATCGGACTTACATTTCTTTATATGGAGAAGAAATGAAAAATCTCCACTCCGATTAAACAAAAGTATGCAAGAAGTCGAAAGCAATAAATCACTTCTTTAATACCCCACCCATAGGGTTACAATATGTGGGTTTAATAAAACTGCTTGGGAAAATAATATTATGTTTTCCTTCTTGAATAATACAACCTCGACAGTAGGGTTGTAAATAATATGCTGTCAAAAATAAATTAAGAAAGGAGAAACAATGGCAGTAGAAAAGACAAATCCAAGACTTACAACAGCAGATATTGTTGAATTGATTGCTAAGAAATCTAATCTTACGAAACAACAAGTCCGTGAATGTTTACAAGAATTTGCTGAATTATATAAGTCACTAATGGCATCTGATAATACGCCTAGTGATTTCACAATGCCGTTACCTTATGTTGGCACATTCAAATTAAAGAAATATAAAGGAATGAAAAAAGGTAGTACATATAAAATCCCAGACTGGGATAATGGTGGAAGTATCATCAAAATTGCAGAAGAAGATAGACCTGACTTTAATTTACCAGTCTTTGTTGTAAAGCCTGAAATTAGAGAATCTAGGAAAGAAGCATCTAAACGTCAATGGTATAGGGAGCATAAAGATGGCTAAGAAAGATTTAACTATTGACCAACTGTGTAATTTAGTTGCCTTAGAAAGTAAATTGTCTCCTAAAACAATTAGAACTGTGTTGGATTCTTTATATAAAGTTGTATTAAAACAATTAAAACTAAATGAAAGAATCTATTTCATGGATTTTGGTGCTTTTGAAATATATGAAAGACCAAGTGGAGATAAAAAGATGGGTAACTTTGAAGAAGGTGGGTCTATTATTCGATACATTGCACCTAAAATCAAAGTATTGTTCAAACCATCAGAGGCTTTAGAAAGAGCAATCAATGAAGATGATTTTACACCACCAAATAGACGTAAGAAAAATAAAAAATCAAGAGCACAAATTGTAAGAGAATACAATGAGCGTCATAAAAATGAAAAGCCTACTACAGAAGAATTACTTGTCAAAGCATTGAATGTATCACAAGCTAGGCAAGAGAATGATGATTGGAAAGTTAGGCAAGCAAAGAAATAGAAAGGAAATATTATGGCAAAGCAATCCATAAAGAAAACAAGAGTTTTAGAGATTAAAGGTTATTTGGATATAAATGAAAATAATGAATATATTGTTACAGTAGAAGATAAAGAATACAAATTGAATAATTTATTAGAAGATATGTGTGGAACTGAACTAAATTTAAAATGCATTGATGAACTTTAATAAATAATTAGACCATAAGAGAATTGTATGAGTTCGTTGCTCAATGGTCTATTTTAAGAGTGGATAGTAAAGAATTGCAAACTTTACGAATGATAGTCCTCCAATCCTATCACCCACTCTTTTAAATAAAATATTTTGATTGGAGAGATTGGTGGAATATATATATGTTATTAACTCAAGAAGTAGAAGTTGGAGTATGTGGTTCTGAGAAAAAATATTATGAAAATCTTGGGTATAAAATTCCAGTTGTGGAACATATTTATACAAAGAAAAATGGCGATATTACGATTATTAGAACGACAACCCCAAGAGGCACTAAAATAAAAGTAAAAGTTCAAGATTTACCAAAAGGAAGTAATTACAAAGTAAAATGCAAATGTGATATTTGTGGAAAAATTACAGCAAATATGTGGAATGATTACATACAAAATAATCATAATGGTAAAACATATTGTAATAAATGTAGTTCAATGTTAATTTGTGGAGAAAAACATCCTAATTTTAATAATAATTTAACAGAAGAAGAAAGACAAATAAAGCGTGGCTACAAAGAATATACTGATTTTGTTAAAAAGGTAATAATTAGAGATAAAGGAAAATGTAAAATTTGTGGAAATAGAGCTGATGTTGTTCATCATTTGAATAGTTACGATTGGTTCAAAGAGGGAAGAACCGATGAAACTAATGGTATTTCTTTATGTGATAATTGCCATAAAAGTTTTCATTCCAAATATGGATATGGGAGAAATACTCGTATGCAATTTAAAGTATGGTCTAATTTAGTTTATATTAACTTAGAACAATATAAAGGAGCATTACCAACTGCAAAAGTAGCATATTGTATTGAAGATGAAGAGATAATATACAATATAAGAGATTATTGTAAAAACAATCAAAATTTTACAAATAAACATTCAGCAGAAATAAATATATACAATAGTTGTAACAAAAAGAATAAAAGTCATTCATATAAAGGAAAACATTATGTTTGGTTAAATGAATGGGAATCTGAAACTATTAATAAATAAAAAGATTGGAGAAAAATATTACATATGGATTTTAAAAGACTAGAGAACGAAACTGATGAACAGTTAGTTTATAGGGTTTGTTCTCAGAAAGAAATTGTTGGCACATGGGAAGATGTTGCGGATATTCTAAATAATTTGCTTGGAAATAATTTTTCTGAAAGCGCTTATCGGAAGAGGTATCAATCATTTCAAAGGGTGCTACAAGAAAACAAAAGTAAATTTATAGAAGAAGATAATTATTCAAAAGAATTAGATAAGAAGTATGAAGATATTAGAAAAGAAAGAATTAAACTTCAAACTGTTAATGTCGAAAGACAACGCATTGATAGAGCTGAATCAAGGCAAGAATTATTCTATGAATATATTGGGAAAGTAAAAGAAACATTACCTTTGCCGAAGTTTGAAGAAGTTTTTGTTGAAGATGGTGAAACAAAAGAATACTTATTGACGTTAAGTGACATTCATTATGGTGCAAAATTCAAAAGTATGAATAATGAATACTCACCAGAAATTGCAAAGCAAAGATTTGAACTAATGACTGCATATGTAATAGGATTCATTGAAGAGCATCATTTGTCGAAACTAAATATTGTTAGTTTAGGAGATTGCATACAAGGAATTTTAAGACTCAAAGATTTACAATTAAACGATACCAGCATTGTAAAAGCTACAGTTGAAGTGAGTAGACTTATTGCGACTTTCTTAAATGAAATTTCTACTTTTTGTTATGTTGAATATTATCATGTGCCAAAAGCAAATCATACACAATTAAGAGTTTTAGGTGCTAAAGCCAATGAATTAGGTGAAGAAGACCTTGAATATGTAATTGGACATTATATTAAAGATTTATGTTCTAACAATTACAGAATAAATGTTCATTTAGAGGATGAGAAAACATATATAGAAATTCCTATATTTGACTATGAAATTGTTGCTTTGCATGGACACACAATTAAAAATATTGAATCTTCTATTAAAGATTTAAGTGTTTTGACAAGGAAATTTATAGATTATTGTGTTTTAGGACATTTTCATAACGGTAAAGAAATTCCTATGTATGAATCTTGTTGTAATGATTGTGAAGTTTTAGTTAGTCCTTCTTTTATAGGGTCTGACCCATATAGTGATTCACTAATGTGCGGAGGAAAATCTTCTATAAAAATTTATGGATTTTCAGATATTTACGGTCATACAGAAACTTATAAGTACATTTTGAATTAAGAAAGGGAAAATTATGTGTCAATATTGTGAAGAAGATAGACCAACAATCGCTTGTGATTTAACCATTGTAGATTCAGAAGGGCATATGACTTGTCTGCAAAAGCAAGAAGAGCTATATTATGACAATGAAATTTGTCAATTTGCTAATTGGTTTAAGTATTTACTTAATTCTATTGGTTATGAATTTATTGACGAAGTGCAATTTATTCAACACAGAGATAAGTTTAATGAAGAAGATACAGTTTATTCTAGTGAAGATTTATAATTAGTTGTTGACAAACTAAAGATTGTGTGGTATAATACCATTATAAAATAAAAGTTTACATATTTTCCGTCTTGGAGAATTTATGTATACATATTAAAAACCTCTATGCCAACAATTATGCCCTCATGGTCATAGTAAACCATTTCTCAGAGGGGTGAAATGGTCGCAGTTATAGGTAACTGCAATCCTTTAAGGGTTTTCACCGAGATAGACGGTTAGAATATCTATACTAATCAAGGTTAAACCTTGCAAGTGGAGTATCTTGTAGCAGAAGAAAAACTTCAAAAGTTATGCGGTGCTAAAATCCGTTGGTTAATTCTTATCCAGCTAAAACTCACCAAAAAGAAAACACTTCCCTAAACGGGACGTATAGAACATCGCCTATAGGGCATTAAAGAATTAACTTTCAACAATTAACGAAGTTACAAGAGTAATATTCTGCAAAATATGAAATTGGTTATAGTTAAAATGATTATAGGTAATTTTCAGATTTCCTATAAGTATATTTTGTGATTGGCAATCACTATGTTATGATGACAACATAACAGAAATGACCTCGGTTCGTCACCGAGTTTTATAATGTGGAGTCCGACAAGACTTTAAAAGGCTGTCTACATAGTCCATGCGAGACTTAATTGAGATTAGGACAAAATCAATCAAATTGATAGGGTAACGTGCAACGGTATAGGAGCTGGCTCATAAGAGTGTCATAAAATAACAGTGTGGAAGTTGCACCAGTCAACGGTAGCAGAAAAAATAACGAAGGGGCAGAAGGATAGAAAAGTCATATGCCTTGCTTGGGATTTGCGTTGACACTACATATTTATTTTGTTAAGGGCTAATGGTCATTGACTGTTGGCTCTTTTCGTACATATGAAGTCCATATGAATATAACCGAAAGGTGGAAATTTATTTGGCAAAGAAAGATAAAAAAATAAAGATTTCTTTTGTTGATAGTTTTTCGGCACAAGAAGTAACTGGGTCTAATGTTTATGTGGAAACACCTAATCATAAAATATTATTAGATTGTGGTATGCATCAAAGTAATGATAAAAAGCAAGACTACTTAACTAATAATAGAAAAACAAAAGAATATAGACCAAAAGATATTGACTTGATATTTTTAACCCACACACATCAAGATCATATTGGCTTATGCCCAAAATATTGTAAGGATGGATTCAATGGTTGTATTGTAGTGCCTTATGGTTCAAAAGAGGTGCTAAAAAGAATGTGGGTAGATTCTGCAAATATCAATGAAAGAGATATTGAGGTCATAAACAAGCAAGAAAACAAGAAATGGAAACCGCTATATGAGCTTGATGCTGTAGATGACGCTTATGAACATATAATTGAATTTTCTATCAATGAAAAAATTGTAATAGATGATGAATTAAGTTTTATGTTTGTTCCAAGCGGTCATTTAATAAATGGTTGTCAAATTATATTGTGGATAACTATTGACAATTTAACAAAGAAAATATTGTATACTGGTGATTTAGGAAATCCATTAGTAGATAATAAGTATGTTGGAAAGTTAGAAAAAGTTGAAAAATGTGATATTGCTATTTGTGAAAGCACTTATGGTGATAGACCTAATTTCAAAGTAAGAAAGAAAGAACGTAAAAACGATTTAGATAAATTAAAGACTATTATTGATACACAAGTTGTTAGAATGAATGGCAGATTGATAATTCCTGTATTCGCACAATGTAGATGTCCACAAATATTACAAATGATATATAGCCTATATAAAGATGATAATACATTTAATAAACACATTTATATTGATTCACCTTTGGCAATAGATTTATTGTATTTGTTAAGAGAAAATTTATATGATGAGGAATTACAAGAATTTGATAAAATGTTAGAATGGAAAAATTTAGTATTATGTTCTAAACCCGATGATAGCAAAGCATTAGTTGATTCTAATGAATCTTGTGTTATTCTGTCAACAAGCGGAATGATGACCAATGGAAGAATTAGACACCACTTTAAAAAAATAGTGTCAGACCCAAACGCTACAATATTGTTTTGTGGATATTCAACAGAAGGAAGTTTGGCTTCTATGTTGAAAGACCCAAAAAGAGAAACAATAGATATTGATGGGAAAACTTATACTATTAAATGTGCTTCATATAGTTTGAAATCAATGAGTGGTCATGCTATGTACGAAACGTTAGTTGATTATTATTCAAATATAAATTGTAATAAGATAATTTTGCATCATGGCTCATCAGAAGCTAAAGAAAGTTTGGCAAAAGGATTAAAAGATATTTTATCAGATAAATGTAAAAGCACGAAAGTTATATGTGCTAACAATTCTTTAAAACTTACTATATAGGAGAATTATATGGAAAAATTAAAGATATACATATTAGGAATGATTACTGCTTTAGTAGCGTTACCTATAATTGATGAAGTTGTAGAAATTATATGTAGTTTTCTTGAAATCTTAAAAGGGATTAGCACAAAGAAAGTCCTAAAAATAAATAAAGACATTATGGATTTAAAAGAACAATTAGAACCTGTAAATACAAATTGTATAGGTTTTGAAGCACCCAATACACAATATTATGATGATTGGGAAGATAATAAAGTAAAGAATAGAATCGGATTTAATTAAATTCGTTTGGGGAGGATTGGTCAATCAATGGTTGACTGATTCTCCGTACATATTAGAGGTGTTATTATGGCAAGAAAAGCAGAAAATGTAACATTATGTATGGGTCATAATACTCCAATGTTACAATGTATTGGTTTGAAAAAGGAAAGTGAATATTTTAGTTCGTGGAGTAAATTTCACGCCAATGGTAAAGTTCCTTATTGTAAGGAATGTTGCAGTAAAATTTTTAATTATTATTTAGATGAAACAAAATCGGCTAAGACTGCTTTATACTATACATTGATGAAGATTGACACACCGTTTATTAAAGAAGTTTATGAAAAAGTAAATGAACGTAGTTTAAGTGGTGATGTCAATGGTAAGAAAACATCAATCAATATAGGTACATATATGAATGAACTCCGTAAATATTCTAAGAATAAAGAAATATGGAGTGATTTCAGCGCAACTAATGTAGATATTACAGAGGTTGATAGTAAAATTCAAACTGCTGAAATTAAGCAGAAAGAAATGAAACAATGGGAAGTTGATTGGGGAATACAAGATGAAGTTCAAGACTATGAATTTTTGAATGATACATTTAATCGTTATACTAAAGGTGTAGAATTTGTAAATCCTCAACAGGAAGATTTATATAGGGATTTGTGCCGAGATAGATTATTATTAAGAAAAATTAATGATAATAGATACAAAGGTGATGAAACTATTGACAAGGTACAAAACAGAATTAGTAAAACAATGGCTACATTAAAAGTAGACCAATTTGAAAGTAATAGACCTAAAACCGCAAGTGAACAAAGTTTCTTTGCTAAAATTGCTCAAATCGAACAGACAAAACCTGCTGATTTATATAAAGAGCCTAAGAAATATAAGGACTTTAATAAATTAAGAAAATATGAAGAAGATATGGTGTTAAGACCTCTATTAAATACTTTGTGTAATCATAGAGATTTTGATATTGATATTAATGATGTGGAGAAATATAACTTAGACGATGATTGATAATAAAGAACTAGAAAAACTTACTCTTAAAAAAAAGAGAGAAGATAGACAAAAATTGTCTAAAGAAGATATTGAGCAAAATGTAATTGAATGGTGTACATTTTATCGTAGAAATCTTGACATTTTTAATGAAGATTATTTGGAAATAAAAATTAGTCAATTTCAAAAGCAAAGAATAAATAGTTGGGCTGATAACGAAGTACAAGATACTTTGGCAAGTCGTGGTAGCGCAAAATCTTTTGATATAGGATTATTTGCTATTGATGCGGCTTTATTATATCCAGCTTGCAATGTTTTAGTGACATCTATGACATTAACACAAAGTAATTTAATTTTAGATGAAAAGATAGATAAAATATTTTGTACTGAGGGAACAAGATGGAGTAGTCCTGTTTTGTGCCAACTTAGAAAAGATGGTTGGATTAAATTTAAAAAGGATGATAACACGGGTGCTAAAATTGTAGAATTTGGAAATAATAGTAAAATATTTGCAGTAAATTGTGGTGACAGTGCAAGAGGCAAAAGAAGTCAAATAGTTATTGTAGACGAATGTGTTCTTGTTAAGAGAAAAGACTTTGAAGAAATTATTTCTCCTACACTTGAAGTAAGAAAATTTGCTGGAAGACCAAAAGATTATCCAGAAGAAACCAAACAGATATTTTTAAGTAGCGCAAAAACAAAGACAAATTGGATGTGGACACATTTAAAAAAATCTGTAAATAAACATTATAAAGATAAAAATAATAGATATGGTTTTTTTGCTGGTGATATTTTTACTGCTGTAGCGAATGGAATACAAACAGCGAAACAGTACATACAAAAAAAAGAAGACACTGATGATATGTCTTTTGAACAAGAATATTTGAATATATTCTTAGGAAGTAATGAAAATAGTATATTCAAATTTGAAGATTTTGAGCAAAATCAAATACTTGAGCATCCTTTTTATGTAAGAACAATAGAACAAATTATAGACAATGAACCAAATAGTTATAAATTTACAGATGATTGGGTTAGAATTATTGTTTGTGATATAGCATTGGCATCTGGCAACGAAAATGATAATAGTGTTTATATATTTATGGCTATAAATAAAGAAACTGGTGAAAGACGAGTTGAAAATATTATAGTTAAAAATGGATTGAATACATTATTGCAAGTTCGTAATATGAAAAGATATTTTTATGAATATCATGCTTCTTATTTAATGATGGATGTAAAAGGTGTTGGTCAAGGAGTGTATGACCTTATGACAGTAGAAACAGAAGATAATGAATTTAATATGACATATCCTGCTTGGACTGTTTGTTTAGATAAAGACTTAAAAATTTCTTCTGATACCGTTATAAATGATAAAATTCAAAGAACTATTTCTTCCGATGCAAAAGAAGTGATAATACCTTTTGCTGGAACTTCTGATTTAAACAGTGAAATGCACTTAGCTTTAAGAAAAGCATTAAAGGATAAGATTATTTCTTTATTAAAAGATGATAGTGAAATGAAAGTTAAAATAGAAGATTCTGACCCTAGATTTATTTTAAAATCAGCAGAAGAAAAAGCTCAAGCAATATTGCCATTTATACAAACTAAGTATATGATAAATGAAGCAATATCATTAGAGGTTAAATTTTTAGACAATGGGAATATTAAATTGCAAGAAGCTAAAAGGACAGATGTAAAGGATAGATATATGACTTTAGCCATGGGTAATTTATTGGCTGATAAGATTTATAACAAATATAATAAGCAGTATGATGATGAAGTCAATCTTGATGATTGGCAATGGTTAAGTCAAACAACTGGTTGACAAAAATATATGAGAAAGGAGTAACCTCATATTGAGTGAAAATAAAGAAAGCCTTTCTGAGCAAGAATTAGACCAAGTTTTACAATTTGCTCAAGGCTTATATAACGGTTTGAATGGGGGGTATTTTTGGACTCCTTTTTCACAAAACCAAAACTTGCTTGCTTTAAATAACAATGGTCAAAAACCAACACAAGAAAAGTTATCTAAAGCATTAGAAACAGCACCTTATGATTATGGTTCGTTAGCATCATATTCTGAATTTATGGAAATTTGGGATGCGATTTATGCTAAAACCTTAAGATATTTTGGTGGACTGCTTTCTTTTGATTTATCTTACACTTGTAAAAACATTAAGAATCCAAGTGATTATAATTCAAAAGAATATAAAGATGATATTAAAAGGGTTCATAAGTTTCTTGATAATTTTGACTATAAAACAGAATTTGACAAAGTTGTTAAACAAATGTTAAGAACCGAAACGTGTTATACATGGTTTAGAGACTCATATGAAGACTTAAATAACCCTATTGATATTGACAGTGATGAAGGCAAAATTCGTAGAAATGAAAAGTTTTCATTACAAATGATGCCACAAAAGAACTGTATGTTGACTGGATATTTTAACTGTAGTCAATTATTATATGACTTTGATATTAACTATTTTCTTAATGGAAATGTAGATATTAACTTGTTTGCTCCTGCTTTGAAGAAGAAATTCAAAGAATCATATACTAATGAAAATGGAGAATATATTCCGTCTGCTCAATTAAATTATAGGAACGGTTCTTACGCAAACTGGGTACAATGCAGTCCTAATGATGGAGCATATGCGTTTAAGTTTGATTTAAGCAATTTTAGACAAGTACCACCTTTGATGACTTTGTTAAAGAATTGCTTAAATAATGACGCTATTGAAGAAATGCAAAAGAATAAAGATTTGATTTCGGCATACTTTATTATGGCTGGTGAAATTGAAACTATGCAAACTGATAAAAGTGGTCAAAAAGCAAATCAATTTGCTATCACACCTCAAGTTTTAGGACAAATGATGAATCTTGTAACTAGAGGTTTGAAATCAAATAATATTTTAGCGAGCGCATTTCCTTTGAAAGATATTAAAGGTTGGCAATTTACAGACAGTAATCCAAGTATGGTTGAAAAGCAATATACTACAACTGCCGCACAAGGAGCAAGCGCAAGTACATTGATTTACACGACAAGTAAAATGTCGCAATCAGAACTTGAAAATGCTATTTATGCAGATTATTGTTTTATGAAGCCTTTATATGAACAATTTAATCAATTCCTTAATTTCTATGTAAATAAGAAAACAACAAAGTATAAGTTTGAGTTTTCCTTTGATGGACTTAATAGACCATGGGATAGAAAGCAAAGGCAAGAAACTTTAAGAAATTTTGCAGATAAAGGGATTGTATTAGACGCAACTCAATGGGCGAGTGCTTATGGAATGAAACCACAAGCATTTCAACGTAGTTTAGAGTGCGCTCATAATGATACTACATTTATTAGTAATTTAACTATGATGTTAAATGCTAATACAATGCAATCAAGTGGTGAAGATAATGTAGGTGCACCAAAGAAAGATTCTTCTGAAAGGTCTGATAAGACAGAGGAAGTTTCGGACTATGTAGATTAGGAGGGGTGAAATGATTATAAGACAAACTCCTAAAGATAAGGATAAATATATTGCTGTGAATAATGATACAAATAATATATTGCATGAGCATGGTTTTTATCCTAAATATATAGACAATGAATTTATATATTATGTAAAAAGTAAAGAACTAATTGAATTTATGTCAATGGAGGTTTTATAATGCAAGAATATATAAAGAAGTTCTCTGTTGACGATGTTCAAATGTATAGAGAACAAAATGAAGACCCCGATTTTGCCGTTGTAGAAATTTATGCTTTGGCAGAGGGTAATAATAGTCATAAAAATCCTTTTTCAAGAGAAGTTCTTGAACGTGATGCTGACACTTTTAAAGGAAAATTTATTATAGGAAAATATGATAAGTTTACTAAAGACACAGAAGCGCATGAGATAGAGCAATCTGTGCTTGGTTATGTTCCACCTAATGAAGAAGTGGAATTTAGAATGAAAGAAGTAGACGGTGTTGAAAAAGAATTTGTTGTTGTAAAAGGTTTACTAAGCAAAATCTATGCAAAAGATGTTGTAGATATGTTCCGTAGTAAAAATGAAAGAACTGTAAGTTGTGAATTTTCTTGTAGTACAGAGTATGATGAAAATGAATATGGAAAAGCTGTAGATGAATTTGGTGTTGAACTAAATATTGATAATCCAGTATTAAGTTATCATATCCATGGAATTACCGTGTTAGGACTTCGTTATAATCCGTCTGTAGCTGGGACAGAAATTAAAGTTAAACAATTTGCAGAAGAATCATTACAATCTCACCTAGTAGACAAGTCCAAAGAAGCTGTTGATATGGGGGATTGGAATGGAAATAAAGCAAAAGATGATTTATTAAAAGAAAAGAACTTCAAGACTGTTGCTAAAAGTGTATGCTTACTTTTAGAGGATGGTTGGGAAGAAAAAAGAAAAGGTTCTCTGAAATATCCAGTTATGAACTTAAAAGATGGTAAATGGGTATATAATGCAGAGGGGCTTTCAAGTGCTAGAGCTTATGGAGAACAACATGGCCCTAGTGTGGCTGAAAAAGCAATTTCCATTCAAAAACGATTGGGATTATATAAAGATGACAAGGAGGACACTATGTCAAGCGAAAAGAAGTTTGCTATAGATATTGGAAATCTTTGGTGTACCATTTACGATATTTTGGAAACAAAATATCCAGATAATGATTACGGTTCTATTTATAGAATTGAAGGAATTTATGAAGAAGGTACTCAAAAATTTGCCATAATCTATAGAAAAGACGAAACTACAATGTACAGACTTGATATTGCTATTGAGAATGATAATATTGTATTGGGTGAAGATATTGTGGAAGTAGAAAAAACTTATGTTGAGCAAGGCAATGTTAAAAAGTTCTCTGATGAAAACATTGACAGTAAGTATAAATTATTTAATGATGCTGAAAAGGATGTTATTATGGAAGAGAAGGAACAAAATAAAGAAATGGCTCAAGATAATAAGGAAGAACAACCTAAAGAAGAGGAAACTAAAGAAATGGGTTGTGACGAAACAAAAGCAATGGCTGATGAAGAATCTAAGGAAGAAGTGAAAGAAGAAAAACCTCAAGAGGAAGAAAAGAAATTTTCCTTAGATGCTTACGTTGACCAAGTTGCTATGTTAGCAATGCTTGAAAAAGAAACAGAACAAAATAAGGAGTTAGCAGAAAAGGTTATGAAACAAATGTCTGCTAATGAAATTGTTGAGAAGTTTGTTCAAATGTCTAAAGAAAATGCTGAGTTAAAGGCTGAAAAGGAAGCTAATGATACTGAAAAGAGAGATAAGAAGTTTTCTGCAATTATGGCTTCTGTTAAAGAAGACCTTGATGAGAAGAAATTTTCTGAACTTTCCGAAGAAGGCAAGAATCTTTCTTTAGGTGAGCTTGGTGCTTTTGAAAACAAGGTTAAGGCATTTGCTTATGAAGCAACTAAGAACAAACCAAAACAAGATGATGACGGTATTATGAGATTTGCTGGTGTTAGGGAAGAAACTACAGTAAAAGAAACCGTTGATGACATTTATAAAAAATATCTATAAGATAAGGAGACAATAACATGGCAAGACATGGTTTTATGATTGAAAAAAGAATCAGTGCTAAAGACGTAGAAGCATTAAATAGAAGTGCTAAGTCTGTGGCTGATATTGATGGCGGTATGCTTGTAAAGCTCGGTGAATATGCCGATGGTGTATGGAATGTAACTAAAGCTACAGAGGGTGAAGGTCTATATATGGCATATAATCCTTCTGAGCATTTTACCGATGTAAACGGAAGACTCTTTGCTGGTCTTACAAAAGACCCTAGAGATTATACTAACTTGACTGGTAGAACTTTTGATATTTTCAAGCTAACAAAGGGAGATATTGTAGGTATTACTGCTGAACTTATTAAAGCGGCAGATGTAAAGACTGTAGAAAAGGGTAAGTTCCTTGAGCAAGGGGCTGATGGATATGAGAAGAAAGATGCCGCAACTGCTTCTACTACTTCTCTTAAAGTAATTGATATTGAAACACTACCTTTCCCTAACAATGGCAATGGTGGTATTGGTATGGAGTTTGCTAAACTTTATATTTGTGAAGTAGAACAAAACTAATTGATAAGGAGATAATACAGATATGAGAGAATTGATGAGTGTAAAGAGATTTGCTAAAGAATCTCCCGAACTTTATAAAGTATTCAAAGATTATGCTGATAATGTATTTGCCGTTGAAAGAAATGTAAAGGGTAAATCTTTCTCTGCTATGTCTTTGGATGACAAGGAAAAGGCTATTAACAAGATGTTTGCAGAAGAAATTGCAAGACGTTCTAAGGTAGAAGTTTCTGCTTATGACGGAGATTATGCACACTACTGTGAAAACCCTATCGTTAAGTCTTTTGCTGATTCCATCTTTGATAGAATGATTGATATGATTCTACCCGAAGCACTTAATACTTCTGTAGGTCTTATTGCTGAAATTGCATATATTGATTGGGGCGATACTGCAAAGTTTGACCTTGACAACAATGCACTTTACAATGTATATAAAGCTGGTTACAGACAAAAGAATGGTCTATTCCAACAACTTGAAGGTCAAACTGTAACTGTTGCTCCCGAAAATAGACAAGTATCTCTTACTTTTACTTTGTTTGAGATTCTTACTGGCAGAAAATCTATTGCAAAGGAAGCAATGAAGGCTGTTCGTTCTATTGAACTTGAAATGGTTGATGAAGCATGGGATGCGTTTACTGGTGCAGTAAATCATACTAATACGCCTAATGAACTCAAAGTTCAAAACTATACACAAGCGACCGCTGTTGGTCTTGCAGATAAGGTAACTGCTTGGAATGGTGGAAAGAAGGCTGTATTTGCTGGAACTCCTTTATCTCTTTCCAAGATTGTGCCTACTGATGCAAATTATCGTTATACTCTTGATGACGATATGGTTAGATTAGGATATGTTAAGGACTTTATGACTTATGATGTAATTCCTACTCCTAATTTTGCTGATAGGAAGTCTACAACTTACGGATTAAAGTTACCCGACAATAAGATTTATGTTGTATCCCCTGCTTCTGATAAGATTATCAAGATTGCAGTAGGCGGTTCTTTGACCGTTCCTAGTGGACAATTTGAGAACGCTAACATGAGTCAAACTCATACAATTAATAAAGCATGGGGCATCGTTTGTGCGACTAATTCGATTTGTGGTCAAATTTCTCTACAATAATAGAGTAAATAAATTGAGGGAGTTTTGTTGCTCCCTCGTACATATTAAATTAAGATAATTAAGGAGATTTTTATATAAATGGCAGAAGAAATTAAAACAACTTCAACTAGAGGAAGAAAACCTAGACCAAAGGTTGAAGAAACAGTTATGGAGCAAAGTGATATGACTCAAATGATGGCTAAAATGCAAGAGCAAATTTTAGCATTGCAAAAGCAATTAGCTGAGTCTACTGAAAAAGTAGAAAAAACAGATAAAGAAAAATCTGATTTACAACAATTAGTTGAAGCACTAAAGTCTGATGGAAATACAGAAACTAAGAATTTACCAAAGAAAGTAAAAGTTATTAGTTTAGTTCCAAATATTTATAATCTTACTACTCAAGAAGATGGGAAAGGGAAGGCTTTTACTTTTAAAGAATTTGGTCAGATGATTACAATGAAAACTTCTGAATTGGAAGAAATTCTTTCTATTCAATCATATCGTAATCAAGCAGAACAAGGTTATTTCTATATTCTCGATAAAGATATTGTAGAAGACCAAGACCTTACAGAAGCATATGAACATATTAGTAATAAAGAAGCTATTGAACATGTTATGAATCTTGATAGTGATGAATGTGTTGATATTTTCTGTGGATTGAATAAAGATATGCAAGAATCTTTAGCAGCTCAAATAGCTGAAAATATGGCTAATGGTGCAAGATTAGATAGAAATAGAATTGCTGATATTTTTATGAGAACAGATATTGATATTGAAAAAATTGCAGAACAATTTAGCAAAATTCACAAATAAATAGTAATGGGAGTTTACTAACTCCCATGAGTACATAAAGGAGGTGGCAAGATGCGTGTGACATTTAAAGATGTGTTAAATAGGGCATATACCACATTATTCACTGATTATAAATTAGACAACCTAATTAAGATGGATGAGCAAGCATTTTACACTTTCTTAGGCGGTTTTTTGGTTAATGCTACAGACCTTTTTTCTGGAACGTTGACCGATTTATCATACCATTCAGAAGTAATAAAAGATGAAAATGGCAATGATAATATTGAATATGTATTTGATGCTGATTTATCAAGCAAAGAAGTATATATTCTTTGCCTTGGTGTAGCATTAGGTTGGTATAAGAAAGCATTAGATGATGTAACTCAATTTAAGTTGCATTTGTCAAGTAAAAATTTTAAAAACTTCTCAGAACAAGCCAACATTTCTAAACGATTAGAAAGACTTGGAGCAATGGAAGAAGAACTTTCAGAAGCTATTACTGCATATCAACTTAACAATTTTGATAAATTACCATTCTTTGGAGGTGCTTAATGTTTAATTTTAATGTAAAAAATTATTTAGACAAAATAGTGCAGACTCCAAAAGAATATTATCAAGGTCTTGTTCAAGCTACAATAAATGACCAATGGATAAACACAACACAATTATTTACAATTAAAGAACAATCAGCTTTGCCATTTGTAGACGAATATACAGAATATGAAGCATGGGTTGATGTTATTTCAGATAACTTAATTAACACTTCAAAAGTATATTCAGACTTTGTTAGGGTTGTGTTTCAAGATATTGACCATAAACAGAATTATAAAGGTCAGTATTATAAAATGGTTTTAGATGGTGAGCATGAAGAATATTATATATGCTATGACCGTATGGGGACACTTGACCAAGTAGCTGATTTTAGTTGTGTTCGATGCAATAATGTGTTGACTTGGATTGATGAATATGGTAAAATAGTTGAGATGCCTTGTTATTTGGGAACAGATATTAGTTCTACAAACAACTTAATAAACAAAGATGGTACTGTGCCTAATACAAGATTGATTATTCTTGTGCAAGCTAATGATTACACTATGTCCATTGTTAAGAATCAAAGATTTATGTTCCAACATTCGACCGCATTTAAGGTGGAAGAAGTAAACAATTATATGCGTGAAGAAGGTACGGATGGTCAAGTTACTTGTGTTAAAATTTATGTAGATTATAGTGCTTTGTTACCAAGTGATAATAAAGAGTTGAACATATGTGATTATTACAAGGTTGATTACACATTAAAGATTGACCAAGACAATATTGAACAGACACAAGGATTCAAGGGTAAATTGACAGCAACAGTTAAGAATGGAACAGATGTTATAAATGTGCCTTTAAAGTGGTCTACAAGCGATTCTGACGTTGTTGAAATTGATGAGCAAGGGAATTATCAAGTTATAGGAGAAATAGGCTCTATGGGGCAAATAACGTGTTCTATGGCTGATAATGAAAGCATATATGGCACGATAACAATTAAAATTGTAGATGACTATTTACCAGAAAAGAAAATTATTATCAACCCTAATAATATCACAGAATTGAATCAAGGTCAAGTAATTGATTTTGATTGTGGTGTGTATATTGAAGGAGAGAAACAAGACGATATTGTAACTTGTGTATCAAGTGGAGCAGATGTATATTCTTATACATTAGCAGAAACACTTGATGGATATAAACTTACTGTGAGACAAGAATCTGATAATGATTTGGTTTTAACTTTTAGTGCTGACGGTTGTGATGATGTTGTAATGACAATCGAATTATTAGGATTATTGTAGGAGGAAAATTATGTTAGCGAATGAAAATAATTATATGGCTTTTAATAATTTTTCAGAGATGCCAGACTTCCCCTACAAAATAATTGAAGTGTTATTGACAGATACAAGTCAAGACGCAGAAGATTTTTGGAAATTGCTTAAATATACAGAAGTTAATGCACTAAAACAGAAAAATCTTACATTAAAAGAGAAAAAGGCAATGATATGGCAAGGAGAAAGCATTGAACAAAATTTTAATGTTTTCTTAAAACCTTTGATTGGGTCTGCTATGGATAGTGCCGAAGCCCAAACACAGTTAAGATTATATAGATATAATACAATTCCTACAACACAATTTGAAGCGATAGTATGTTTTGAGGCAGACTTTGTTACAAATGAAAAAACTTCATTAGTAAGAAGAAATAAAATCTTGTGCGAAAGAACAGATGTTATGGAAGCATTATTTCTATCTGTTATGAATGGAAGAGATATTGAAATTGGTAGTGGAGTTTTTCAATTCAATAGAGAATTGAGTAGGTCTTGTAATAGCCAACTAAATATTGGCAACTCTAAATCATTTTATGGTCGTAGTTTGATATTAGCATTACAATTTGTTGGTGCTGATAGTGGAGGTGGCTGTGGTTGATTTAGAAACATTAGAATTGAATTATTTTGTAAATATGGAAAATGTACCATACGAATTAAAAGATGGTGGTTTGATTTATATTAAACCTATTTTAGTGAAAGATTATTTACGATATTCATGGGCGAAAGAAATTTTAAGTATAGAGAAGAATGAAATAAATGACATTGAAATTATTCAAATGTCTTATCTTGAATTTCTTATCAAAAAAGTATTCACAATGAATAAAGAATCAGAAGATAAGCTAAGATGGTTAATTAAATTGTGTATGGATGAAGATTATGTTGCGTTTGTAGATAATAATATATATATATGTGAACAAGATACAACAATTAAAGCAATTATCAGACCAAAAGAATTTGATGATATTTCAAAGATAATTCAATCGCAAAATGACCCAAATTATGATGACAGATATGTTTCACCCGAAGTTAAAGAGTTGATGCAAGATTATTATAAAACAAAATATAGTAATATCACTTCTCCAACTTTAGAAAAGAAGAAAGCATTTGTATCAAGTAAGACAAGTAAAACATTTAAAGAATTGAATGAATTGCCTTATCGTGAATTTGAATTGATATATGATGCTTGCAAAGATAGTGAAATATATATAGGGCAGAAAATTATACAAGGGTCTTATAAGTATGATGTAAAAGAAGATATTAAACACCCATTATTTGAACCTAAGAAAGACCCATATGAAGAATTGTTTACAGATACTTCTACATTGGCAAGTAAAGGTATTAGTGGTGCTGAAAATCTAACTGCAATGAACTTACAAGGAGAACGATAATGTATAGAATTATGCTATTAAAAGAAGCAAAAGAGAATTATGGCTCTTTGTATGCTTTCAAAACACAAGTAGTAGATGGCGAAACAAAACCATTAGAATTTTCAACAGAATTAGAATTAGATAATTATGTTGAAGATTTATTAAATAACAAAGGTTATGCAAAATCTGATTTTATTATTGTAACAGTAAAAGATTATGATGTAAGTACAGATATTGCTTGACAGATATAAATAGAGAAACGCATGATAGGGTAAGCTCCTATCGCTCTAATAATAAAAATAACAATGTAAAAATATAGGAGGATATAATATGTCTCAAAAATTTGTCATAGCTTCGGTTGGCACGGCACAAGCTTTCGACCAAACAAGTGGTGATTTAATTATGTCAAGTAAGACATTAGTAGATAGTGGTATTAATTTTTCTGTGACGGCAGAAGAGATTCGTGGGGGTAACTGAATATTTCAACCGCCCCCCATATTCAGTAATGAGTATGGAGTGGTGTTATTATTAACATCCAAAATTCCTTTAATGGCTGGAAACTCGTAAAGACACATTAACTACAACGTAGGTATGAAATAAAACCAAGCGTGAATGTGACGAAAGTAGAAAAAATAATGTGTATGACATATGGTTAAATCCTAAGTGTTTATAATCGACAATCAGCCCCTAAGACCCAAATAGGGTAAAGGTCAACGACTAGAATGACGATTCGTACACTCAAATATCGTGAGTGGAAATGGGGAAGTTCCTATTTAATAGGAATGTGATATAGTCTAATCTCTATAGAAATATAGAGCAGTTCATAAGAGAACGGTATAAATTAACGAATTATACGAATAAAAATGTATGGGAAATAGTTTGCTTTCGATGTATCTACATGATTCTGCAATGGCTTTAACAATGAATGATAGCCTTTTCAGTCTTGAATATTTGTCATTACAGACTGGAAGTATTATCCAAGCAGGTGCAGATGTTCTTACACTAGAGCAAGTTACAACTACTGTAGCAAACAAGATTACAGTAAAAGATACACCTCAAAAATTTGGTCAATTCGGAATTATTGGTTGGTATTCACTTGTTGGAGAAGATAATTGGACTACAATTACTTTTGACCAAGATACCAAAACTGCAAATGTAGCTGACTTACCTCAAGGAACAACTGTTTGTGTTAAGTATACTAAGACAGATACAAGTGCTGAACAATTCACTGTAAGTTCTGCATTTATTCCTGCTCAAGTATATATGATACTTACACTACCTCTATTTAAGAGTGGCACAGACGCAAAGCAATTCTCTAATAGTTCCAAGGTTGGTGAAATTCAAGTAGAAATTCCTAACTTTATGTTTGACGGAGCAGTAGACCTTGCATTAACTTCCAGTGGTACAACAACTACACCTTTAAGTGGTCATGCTCTTGCAACATTTACAGGTCTTGAAGGTTGTGATTCTAACGATGGCTACTATGCTAAGTTAAAGCAAGTTACCTATAATAAGGATGAATTTGCTGATGTTAAGGCTATTGTTGTAGCCGATGCTAACGTAGAATTGAAGGCTACAGAAACACAAACTTTACAAGTATATGCTATTTATAGTGGCATTAAAGCTCCAAAACTAATTGACAATTCAAAATTAACCTTCACCAGTAGCAATGATACTTATGCTTCTGTTGATGCAAAAGGTGTAGTTACTGCTAATGCAGAAGGTCATGCGGATATTGAAATCATGGTAAAAAATAAAAATACATTGATGACTGCCGCAGTCGTAGATGTTCAAGCATAAAAATAACTAAGTTGAAAAGGAGGGTCTTTATGACTCTCCTTAATTAAAAAGACTTGACAAAAGTTAAAAGACGAAGTATAATATATTTATAAGGTTGATGGATAATCAATAAAGTGCAATTAGTTAAATATATAAATTTGCTAATCCTACCTTCAAAAAAAGAAGGAGTTTATAAGTATGTTATTAACAGAAGAAGTTGAAGTTCCGTATGGGTCTAAGACTCATACATATTATGAAGAATTAGGTTATTATTTTGAAAAAATAGAAACAAAAAAGCCTATTTTAAGAAATAGAAATGGCAAAATGGTAAGAGACTATCAAAAACAAATAAAACACTTACCTGCCATTGTTAAGGTAAAAGATTTATCATATGGAAGCAGTGTAAAAGTAGAATGTAATTGTGACAGATGTGATAAAATAATGACAATGTGTTATTGCACATATAAAAAAATTAATCATAATGGAAAAACGTATTGTCAAAGCTGTGCTAATTTATTATTTCATTCAGGGGAAAATAACGCTAGATGGAATTTTAACAAAACAAAAGAAGAACGTGAATTACAAAGAAATTCAAGTGAGTATTTTATGTTTTGCAAGAATGTATTAAATAGAGATGCATATACTTGTCAATGTTGTGGTTCTAAAAACAATATTCAAGTTCATCATCTCGATGGATATGACTGGTGCAAAGAAAAAAGAACAGAAGTTGAAAATGGGATAACATTATGCGAAATTTGTCATAAAAATTTTCATATGATATACGGAAAAGGTAGAAATACTAAAGAACAATTTGAAGAATGGCTTAATAAAACAATAAATGATTTATCTGTTAAAAATAGTAAATTATTTGTTTGTAAAATTGCTTATTGTGCTGAAACAAAAGAATTTATATATAATATACAAGACTATTGTAGAAAACACAATTTAGACCCAAGCACAATATATAATTGTTGTAATCATAATAAAAGTTTATCCTATAAAGGGAAACATTACTTTTGGGTAGATGAATTAAACGAGTGTAATATAGAAGAAGATGCTATAAGATTAGCAAAAGAAATAGAAGATAGAAAAATTGAAACAATGTATCAACAAAGAAAAGATTCAGCAAAAGCAAGAAGTAAAGAAGTTGTTCAATTAACAAAAGATAATGATTTTGTGAAAAAATACGAATCATTATGTTCTGTAAAACAATATGGATATAGTGTTGGAGCTGTTTCAAATTGTTGCAATAAATTAAAAAATCATAAAACTCATAAAGGGTGTAGATGGGTTTTTGCAGAAGAATATTATAATGATATATAGAAAGGTGGCAAAGAAACATTAGTTACATTTCCAAGTAACTGATAAAATGAAATGAAAAGATTATATGTAGTTTACAACGCTACATTAGGTATGCTTAAAGGAGGTGTATCTAGTGTTAATTTGTAAATATAGATTATATACAATCTCTAGTGCATCTCTTTTAGATATATAATATATCTATATAATGGGTGCGCAACATTATGTATGGTGTATTAACAACTAATAAACTATATTTTATAATGTAAAGGAGATTATAACATGGCAATGGATGGAAACGGATTAAGCGTAGCAGATGCAATGGCTTTAGCAAATGGAAGAGATGGTGACGGTCTATTCGGAGGCGGTACAAGTGGTGGTATTCTAGCTCTTATCATCATTTTCGTACTTTTGTTCGGTACAGGAAGTGGTTTTGGATTCGGTGGTAATGGTGCAGTAGCAACTCAAGCAGATATTCAAAGAGGCTTTGATACACGAACAATCGTTTCTAAACTGGACGGAATTACTAACGGAATTTGTGATGCAAGTTATGCTAATGCTAATCTTATTAACAATGTAAGGTTTGATACTATGCAAGGCTTTAACAGTGTAAATCAAGGTATTGCTAATTTAGGTTATGAACAACAAAATTGTTGCTGTACCACTAACCGCAATATCGACAGCTTAAAGTATGAAAATGCACAAAACACTTGTGCAATCGTAAATGCTATTCATGCTGATGGTGAAGCAACAAGAGCTTTAATGCAAGCTAACACTGTTCAAGAACTTAGAGATAAGCTACAAGAACGTGATAACACAATTTCTAACTTTATGCAAAGTCAAGGGCTTTTAAACGCACTTGGCAGATACGTGACCAATCCTCCTTGTTATCAAGGTTACAATGGATATGGGTACGGATATGGTTGCGGATGTAACACTGGTGTAACCGTAGCATAATAAACAGACACTCAATAAGGGTGTCTGAAACATGACACCCTTTAAAGAAGGGAGAATATCATGTTAGAAGTTGGAAACACAAGTACAACAGCTTTGACAGCTAATGCAAAAATTCCATTTACAACAGTGTTCTTTAACACTAACAACAGGACTTCTTTTGACTCTGCAAACAACGCATTAGTCATTAAGAGACGTGGAATTTATAAGGTTGGCGGTAGTTTTGTTTTTACAGCTACTGGTGCAGGAAATGTATCAATTTCTATGTATGTAAATGGGGCTTCTGAACCTACTGCTGTATCAACTTTTACTGCCGTAGCTGGTAGCACATATACTTTTACCATTCCATCAAAATATATTAAAGCAATCCCATCTGTAAGCGGAAGTACAATTCCTATTACTTTCGTAGTGAGTGCTGATGGTACTTTAAATAGTGCTAATGCTTATGTGTATTACAATGAAACTGTAAATGAGTAATAATAGACAATGGGAAGCTCTTGACGCTTTAAGTGTCATTAGCTTCCTTATTGGTTGGTTTAACTTCTTTGAGAATGTTGACCAATCGACTATGCAAGATGCTATACAAAATGCAGTAAGTGATATACATGAGCATTTGAAAGAGCAAGACAAAAAGATGGATGCTATAATAGAAATGTTAGGTGGTGAAAGTCAGTGAAAGATAGAGAAATAATCGAAAAATATATGAAGTCTTTGAAAGAAGAACTTTGTATGTATTCTGAAAATCTGTCTGAAAAGACTCTGCCTTATATTGATACTTTAAAGTGTCGATATAATAAATGGGAAAAGGACTTATGCAAACTTGACGGAACATGGGTCAAGAAAGAAAAGCATAAAGAGGACAGAGAACGGAAAGATATTGAAGAAACCGAGATAGATGAAAAATTGTATGATGCTGTAGATGAATTTGCTGACTATAAGAAGTATAAAGATGAGTACAAGAAGACTGGAAGTAATGACAGTTTAACTATGTCACATCAAGAACTTGGACACTTCTTAACTAACCTTAAAGATATGTTCAAGGAACTTAATGAGCACAGTAAAGACAATACAGAAGAACGTGCTATGGTTAAAAGCACAATCAAAGAAATATATCAACTTTTTAGTTAGTGAGGTGTAATATGGTAATAATACAAAACATTTCTCACGACATAAAAGAAAAGATACATGACGCTGATAAAGATATTCGTAAGGCTATTGACCTTAAACACGAATATCCAAGTTTAGCAAATGATTATTATGAGTTCTCAGTAGAACGGATGCAAGAAGCCATGGATTTACATTCAGAAGTGGTTAAAATCATTGACGAATATAAAAAAGAAAATGGCGAACCTCCTGCTACTATGAGTGCTCTTTGGGATTTTTCTCATAAAATAATCATGGAAGAAGCAGACGATGTTAAGATATTACAAGAGCATTACAAAAAGCTGTAATGCCAACAAGGGGTAGTTTAGGCTATCCCTTTTACATATATAAGGGGCGAGGTAACACTTGCCCCTACTAAGGAGTGAAAATAAATATGT
Source organism: uncultured bacterium (assembly GCA_905215145.1). Next base: position 27,857 of record CAJMOW010000002.1, read on the forward strand.
GCCAACATATGTATTATAAAGATGAAACAGAGTATTTTCCAAGGCTGTATTGCAACATTGACGATAAAATATGTATATATGTTAAACAGTGCTTCAAGGAAAATAAATTCGTACCAAATGGAAATTTATGGAAGGAATGTTACAAGATGATTGAAGATAAAATTAAAGAAATCCCACAAGGTTCTTACTATGTGCAATCATATAGACCGAACAGAAGTGGAAAATTATTCTTATATGTTGTAATCAATGACCATGTTGAAAAGATACCAACAGAATTAACATCTATTGACCAAGATTATGTATATCTTAAAGAAGGACTTGACGGATATGAAGTTTCTCTTACGCCTTTTAGAGGAACTAGGAAGAAATAATATGAAGAAAAAAGAAGTAAAACAAGGCGAGGTTTGGATGTGTAATTTACCTAAAGGTGAAGATTCTGAGCAGATGGGGGTTAGACCTTGTTTAATTATTAGTGCAGATGCAAGGAATGAAACGAGTTCTAATGTTTTTGTATTTCCTATTACACACGCAAGAAAAAAAGAACAACCTTGTCATTACATATTACATAAAGAAAATTATCCATTTTTTACATATGCAGAGAATACAGTAATATGTGAAGAAGGACGTAGTATTAGCAAAAGTCGTTTAGAAAGACGGTTAGGATTAATCTTTGCAAAAGATATTATTGAAATCTTAAAATGCAAAGAATTTGTGTTCTTAAACATAAAAGATAATATATAAGGAGATTTAATATATGTCAAATATACTATTTAGTAGAACAGATAGCCCAAATTCTAAATCCATTATAGATGGTCAAGTTATTTTTGACACTTCCGGAAATGGTAAAATATATTTAGATATTGGGACAAAAAGATTGTCCGTTGGTGGAGCGTTAGATGTTGATACTAAATTGGATGCAAATTCTACCAATCCAATTCAAAACAAAGGCGTAGCCGGCGTAATGATAGATAATTTAGTAGATGTTAAAAACACTACATCTAAAGGATTTTTAACAGATGTACTAGCCACAAAAGAACTGAGCATAAAAGTAGAAACTTTAGAAAGTGAAGTTGGTACTACTGATATTTCTGATATTGGTGATGGTACAATTAAAGGAAGTATTAGTGACATAAATGGCAAGTTAGGAACTCAAGCGACTATGTCATTAAGCGGAACTACGCTTATTATTACAACGAAATAGGATGTGATATCATGAGTTTAATATTTAATGGTACTACTGTAGATAACGTTATTTATGACGGCACTACTCTGGAAAAAGTCATCTACAATGATGTAGAAGTATTTACCAGCGCAGTAACAGTTACTTTTGTAGAAGCCGGGGTTAGTACTGCTGTCAAATATAAGAAGGGAGCTACTGTTCGTAGAAGTACGGCTCCTAGCGGTGCTACCTTTGTCGGATGGTCTATGAGTAGTAGTGGAACTAGTCCGGTCGCGACTTTCACTGCTAATAGTAATATGACTGTGTATAGAGTAATTAAGAAGAGTACTACGTATGGAAGCGGTACTTTAACTAGAAGATGGGGTGATTATTACGATCAAGCCATTAATAGGACGCAAATTAGTAATGAGATAATTAATGGAGCTAAAGTATCATCTATATCTATTACTTGCGATCATACATATAATAATGAGCCCTCACCTATATGCATAGGGACAAAACTACTTGGTTACCTGACTGGTGGAACTAAAAGTTTTACTGTACCGACGAACGTAAATGATTATGTATATCTTGGTAATAATACAGGTGTTTATACAATATACTATGGTAGTAGTGTAAAGGCACTTGGAAAATATACAGGTAGAACAGTTACTAGTCAATATGTAGGTTGATTAATTAGTTACTTAATATATGTGAACGTAATTATTACGTTTTCCGGTGTAATATCAGTATATAAGTATGCTTCAATTAATCCAGACGCTGTCACTGAAATTCTCACATATGCATCACTTGGAGATGTTGCATCAACAATTCTATTTCCAGTAGGTCTAGCAATTTCTGGCAATGTTGCAATAGTAATGGTTTTTTCTTTCGTCAAATTTTTTAAACCATCTATATACACCATTGCCTCAAATGAATTTGCTCTATAAAGAATAGGACGTACAGAATAGTCGGTGGTAATTGAACCACTATGCATAGTTAAATTGCCATTTAGATAATTAAGCTTTTGCACTTTTAAAAATAATTCTTTACAAATCTTTAACAATGTGTTATAATGCAAATATCAACAACACATTAAATTGAATGGAGGATGTAAAGTATGGACGCAAAAGAACAATTATTTAGAAATATCATTTTAGTAATGGGATAGTATTTAAGCAAAGAGCACCATGATAAATTAAGAAACGTATTAACTAAAGAGCTTGAAAGATACAATATAGAAGAAATTGAGCAAAAAGATTTACCATGTGCTTATGCTGAAAGAAATAAGAAGCTTATTGACTCTTATCTTATTTCAAAAAGAATAGAAGGTCTTTCTATGAACTCAATTCATTGTTATGATTATACTTTGCGTAGGTTTGAAAGCATGTTTGATATGGACTTATTGAATGTTGATACTAATCATTTTAGAACCTATTTTTATCACTTAGAAACTCTTGGAAATCAATTTTCTACAATAGACAATAATAGAAGAGAGTTAAATTCTTTCTATCAGTGACTTGTACAAGAAGATTATATTAGACACAATCCTGTGGCTAAAATTAAAGTGATTAAAAGCGAACAAAAGGTGAGAAATCCATATAGTGATATTGAGGTAACAAAACTTAAAGATATTTGTTTATCTTATAAAGAAAAAGCTATTATAGATTTATTATTGACAACTGGAATTAGAAATTCTGAATTGTGTGACCTTAAATTAGAAGATGTTGATTTTTACGATAAATCATTTATTGTACATGGAAAAGGAAATAAACAAAGAACTGTCTACTTTTCTGATGGTTGTTTTTATCATGTGAATCAATATTTAACAGAAAGATAAAAGAACGGAATAGAGTCAGAATGGCTATTTTGTAACGACAGAAAAACAAAAATAGGTGAAGGATATGTTTATGACAAACTATCAAATGGGAATTTAAGAAGAATTGTTCATATTTTGGCGAATAAAGCTGGAATTAAAGAAGCATTTCCTCATAAATTTAGAAGAACATTCGGAACTAATTTATCAGAATATGCTGATATTACTTCTGTTCAAGAATTAATGGGACATAGTTCTGTTCGTACTACGATGTTGTATGTAGCTTCTAATAAAAAGAAAGTAAGATATGAACATTCAAAATTAAGAATGTCTTCATAAAGATATTGACAAACCTTCTTTTTTATGATATAATATATTATAATTATAAGAAAGGAGGTTTGTAGAATGGCAAAACGTATATCTATTTCTTTGTTTACTTTATTAAGTATTTTTTGTATAGTATATTATACAAGTAAGTTTTACTTTGAAGGAGAACTATTTTTTGATAACAAAATGATATTAGTATGGACTATTATAGTTGTGTTAATTATTTCATCTTTGATTGTCGGATTGTTTTCAGTGTGGAAAGTATATAAGTTAGACAAAGAAAACTTAGAACTAAAAGAATTAGTGTTACAATTAAATGAACACTCAGAAAATCATTATGATTCACTTTGTAATTACTTGCTAAATAGTAGAGAATTAAGTTTAGATATTTTCGACAAAGTGCAAGGGAGAGAGCAATGATGAATCAAAAGTGGTATGACAGAAACAATTTTAGTGACAATATCGAGTACACAGAAAAAGTGTTAAATAAATTTAATATCGAAAAATATCATTTTGCTTATGACAACGGTGAACTTGCTTTATTGATTGAAAGGGGTCTTAAAAAATATAAAGTTGTTATTAGTCAAAATAAATGTGTTGTAGAAATTTATAGGTGTGAAGTACATTTGAACTATGGTAAATACACAAAAGAAAATATGGTATTGAAAAAATCGTTTCAAGACGATTGTATATGGAATAGTATTAAATGGATTGCAAAAGATTCTAAGTTGTAATCGTACATAGAACATTTCCTCTTGACAAATCCTCCTTTAAGTGGTATAATATACTTATCATTTAATGGAGGATAAATATATGATTAAAGAGATTATTACTGATTGTTTATTGTTTAGTTTATGGGAAAGTATTTATTTTTATTTGTTTGCTAGAAGTTATAGTAATATTAGATTAAAATTTTATCAAATATTTGTAATGATTATAGTAAATTCAATAATAGTAATTATATTCCCACCTACTATAAAACAAATAATTGCAATTATTTTTATGAGTTTATATTATTTTGCTTTTAGTGATGTAAATTTATCTAATTGTTTTAAAGCTGTTATTGTCGGATATATGGTTTTATTTATAATTGAAGTTTTATATAGTATATTTCTTGAATATATATTTAATATAAAATCATTAGTTTTAGACTTAAATATAAATAAACAATTTATAATATTTTTATATTTAATACCAATTAGAATAATTGAATATATTATAGCATTGAAAGGTAAAAGAAGTGTAAAATAATGAAGCTAGGTATTGGTGGCGTAGTTCGTAAGTAATTATAACTACAACAAAAGGTCTTGTCGGCTCTTCCTAAGAACCGAAGTACATAGAAAAGGAGTGTTGATATGTTAGACAAACTACAATTATTCTTGAAGTCTAAAATTGGTCAACCTTGGGCTTATTATATAACTTGTGTTGTCTATCTTATATTAACATTCGGTGGACTAATGGGCATAGGTTATATATTTGGTGTTTGGTGGCAAATGCTTGTATTAGGAATTTGTTTGAGTTGCGTTCGCAGTTATACAATGGGATTTCATTGCCACACAAACGGTAAGTGTTTTATTATTAGTTCAATAATCGGAATAATGTTCTCTATTATCTAAAAGACTGCTCCTATATGGGTAGTCTTTTTATTGTGCTTATATTCATGTGTAGATATTTATAAGAAAGCACCGATAGAATTAAATGCAGAACACGAAGGAAAAGATGAGGACTGGCATTTCAAAAGGGTTGTATTGATTATGACTATTTATATGGCTATTTCTCTTATAACATATTATTTTGGATTAGAGCAATTATGTAAATGTGTATTATTAAGTCTTGTAATGACAGACTTATTACTATTTAAGAATCATAAAGAATATATATAGAGGGGATAGATATATGGAAGACAATCAAGAATTACACGACCTTAAAGCCAAGGTTAATAAAATAGAATATACGGAAATTAAAGAATTAAAAGATGAAATTCAACAAGTAAAAATTGACCTTAATACAAACAATATTTTAACAAAGCAATGTATTGAAAGTAATGATAAAATGTCAAATACATTAGACACATTAAAGGACACAATGATTGAAGTGGCTCAAAGTGTTAAGGATAGTAATAGAGTAACATCAGAATTGGCTTCAACAGTAAAAGACTTGAATGATAAAGTAAAGAATGTTGAAAGCACAATGGACAAGAAATTTGATGAAGTAAATGAACGAATGGAAGTTATTGATGATAAAGGTAAATTTGATTGGATGCTATTCTTAAAGCATAATGCAGTTGGTATTTTGCTTGGAATAGGTGCTTTAATCTATGCTTTGTCACAACTTGGAATAAACCTATAATGGAGGTAATATATGGTAACAATAGCAAGGATTGGCGGTCAAGTTGAACAAGCAACCGCAGAATTATATGGTCTATCTACTGATAACAAGCCTATTAGTGATGATATTCCTAACGCTTCTACATTTTATGAGATGGACACAAAGGTGGCGTTTTTATATGACGCAGAAAATAAGCAATGGTTAGAACAATAGGAGGGTAATATGGACATAATTGATATTGTACTCTCAAAGAAATATACAGATGAATCATTAAAAGGTATTACTGGTGCTTTAGCTGGTAAGAATTGCACTATTAAATCGGCTACTAAAGTAGATGATGTTACAACTGTTGTATTCGCATGGACAGCGGACGATGGAACAGAAAAGACAACAACTATTCAAGTTAATGATGGTGCTAAAGGTGACATTGGAGATAAAGGTGAAGTTGGTGTTGGTATTGACAATGTGACAATCAATGCAAATAGCCATTTAATCGTAACCTTAACTGATGGTTCAAGTATTGACGCTGGTTTAATTCAAGGTGGTAGTGGAACTGATGACTATGAAGATTTAATCAATAGACCTAAGATTGAAGGCACTGAACTTATCGGTAACATGACCTTTGAAAACTTAGGTGTCGCAAGTGCTACTGATTTAGCACAAACAGACGGACATTTACAAGATTTGGCAGACTTAGTAGGTGACAAGACTAATCTACCTATGCCAAATGAAACAGTGATTGATAACATTGAATATGTTGATACAAAGGTAGACGGTCTAATTGATGATAATGCAACTGGACTGGCTAAGACATTTTCAAGCGACAAGATTGCAAAGACGTTTGCCACACTTGAAGAAGTAAACGAACGTATACCTCAATATGAAATCATGTCTACCGCAACAGAATCTTGTGGTGGTCAAGTGGTTCAATTTATTGGAACAAGTACGAGTGACTATACACATGGATATTTTTATGAATGTGTTCAAAATGATGGAACATACAAATGGACAAATATAAAAATTCAAGAAAGTATTATTACACAAGAGCAATATCAAAGCATATTAGATAGATTAAATGCTTTGGAAAATAAATAATAAACAGAAGGGAGGCTCATAGAAGTTGACGATAGATGATTATTTGTCTGAAATCAGCAAACGGTCGAATAGATTTGGTTCACAATTAAACAAACTTATGGATTTTTGTGGAGTAAATTGTTTAGTGGACGTTACTTATGATATGGCAAAAATGTTTTACGAAAAGATGGTCAGAGAAAATATAGATGATAGTATTTAATGTTAGCTTCTATGAAGCTGATTATGGAGAGGTGGAAACATCTCTCCATTTTTTAATTTAGGATGGGTAAGACACCCATCCGTACATAGAAAGGGAAAGAATATGAAAAAATATTTAACATCTAATGAACTTATGGAAGTAGTAAATGAATTAACAAAGGTAGAGAACGGAGAATTAGTTCATAAGACTGCTGTTGAAAGATATATATTAAAGGTAGGTATGGTTGCACAAATTGTCCTTGACGATATGGATAAGTTTAAGGATTGCAGTGAAATCTATGATTATGTAGTAGAGAATGATATTGACTTTGAGATGGAAGTAAATAACTATTACATGATTGATGTTTTAGTAAAAGAAGAATTAAGTACAACTAATGTGATTAGAGATTTTGTAAAGTCTATGGAAGTTTCTATGAAAGACTTGCCTAACACATTAAATCTTGAACAAACATTAACAAAGTTTAGAGATGAACTAAAATGATAATTACAACATATACACAACTTGAAAATATATTAAATGGAAAATGTCAAGAAGCATTGGATAGAACGACAGACAGGTTATTAGACAAATTAGGAGAGTTCATTCAAAAGGATGTGTATGAATCATACTCTCCTACATTTTATGATAGAACATTTGATTTCAAGAACTCTTGGGAAAAGACTTCTGCTAAACTTAAAGGTAAAATAGTTGAAGCTGAAATATTTCAAAATATCAACACTTTGGCATTTAATTCCGACAAATTTCAACATGGTAGTAATGTATGGGTCGAAGCATGGAATGATAATGAAAATGAATTAGCACATATTATAAATGATGGTGCAATAGGTGAAGCATTTGGTTTTCCACAATTAGGAGCAAGACCATTTTGGAATGATTTCATACAATACTGTGAAAGGGAATTTGAGAATATATTTCAAGAAGAGTTGAAAAAGATAATATAAGGAGAAAACATATGGTAACTTGTGGAATAGATGCATCAAGTTCTATGACAGGAATAGGAATATTTGATGATTTGAATTTGGTGTATTATAATAAAATACCACCTATATCAAAGGATGGAACATGGGAAGACCATGTGTTTGAAATAATAGAACAAATCACTCCCATATTAGAAGAATATAAAGTCGAAGAAATCTATATGGAAGACGTACCTGAATTTGTAAGATATGGGAGTAAAGGAAAAGCTATTGTTAAGCCACTTATTATACTAGGTGGAGTTCACATGGCTTTTTATTTAAAGTTAGTTAAAGAATTACATTATAATATAAAGTATGACGATGTAGATGAATGGCGTAAAGATATGGGATTTTTGTTAGGAAAAGAAAGGTCAAGAGAAGACCAAAAACAAAAGGCTGTTGATTTCGTCAATGAAACATTTGGATTGAATTTACATTTTGTCAAAGGGTCTAAAAGTAAAAAACAAGATGATGATATTGCAGAAGCTATTTGTATAGTGTGGAAGAATATTAGACCTAAAGAAGATAAGAAACAATTTGGTCGGAGGTGATTAGATGGCGAATAATTTAAGTGCTAATGATTTTCAATTAGGAGTACAAGTTGTACCGAAAACCGACCAATTAAACAATGAGTTTAAAAAGATTAGTCAAACTGCTACATTAAATGTCAATGTAAAAATCAATGACCAATCTTTCAAGAAAGTAAATAAAGTAGTAGAAACTTATAGTAATAATCTGGGTAAAACATATCAACAGACAACGATACTAAACCAAGCGAATGAAGTGCTATATAGTTCCACTACAAAGTTGAATGAAAAATTCAAGCCATTTAACAAAGAAGTAAAGCAATCAAGTCAAAATCTTAGTGAGACGGCTAAAACAGCAAAACAAGCAAGTGGTTCTATTACAAATCTTGGAGAAGCAACTTCTAAAGCAGAAACACAAGCAAAATCATTAGGTCAATCATTTGGTGATATTGTAACAAAGGTTGGTAAGTTTTATCTTGCTACAAAGCCTATTCAAATGATGCAACAAGCATTTGATGATGCTATTGAAACAGTTAAAGAATTTGATGATGTTGTCACTGAATTTAAAAAAGTGTCTGATTTAAGCGGAGAGTCATTAGATGATTATACGCAAAAATTAGGAGAACTTGGTCAAACTGTGGCTCGGACTAGATCAGAAATGGTTTCTAGTAGTACAGAATTTGTAAAAAGTGGATATTCAGAAGAAGATGCGGCTCAATTAGCAAGAATAGCCGAATTATATCGTAACATTGCAGACGAAGCTATTAGTAGTGGGGATAGTGCCAATTTTATAATTTCCCAGATGAAAGCATTTTCTAATGATACAGAAACATTTGCTTTACATACTATCAATGCTATTAACAACGTATCGAATAATATGGCGGTAAGTTCTAGTGATATTAGCACTGCTTTAAGCAAAACCTCTAGTGCTATGGGAGCATTAGGAAATACATATGAACAAACCATTGCTTTAGTAACAAGTGGCACTGAGATTATGCAAGGGCAAGCTAGTAAAGTCGCACGAGGTTTGAGAACCATAGGTAATAATATTGCTAATGCGGCTCAAGGCGCAGATACATTAGAAATTTCTGTTCAAGGCGTTACAAAGCAAATTAGTTTATTAGACTCAACAACTGGGGATATGCGTAGTACATTTGATATTATGCAAGATATTTTTACAAGTGGTTGGGAAGATATGACCAATTCTGAGAAGCAAGCATTAGCGATTAGTTTAGCTGGAAAGAATCAGTTCGAGGTTTTCGTTAGTGTACTCGAAAATTTTGCTGACGCGCAAAAAGCAGTAGCTTTAGCCACTGATTCTGCTAATTCTGCGGAGCAAGAGAATACGGCTTACCTTGATTCTCTTAGTGCCAAATTAAATCAATTAAAAGCATTATTACAAGAACTTGTTCTAGGCAAAGGTGGACTTCAAGATTTTGCTAAGAACTTACTTGATGTTGGAATTGCTATATTAAAGTTTGCCAATAGCGATATTGGTCAAGCTATAATTAAGATAGCTTCATTAACTGCTGGAATTGCACTACTTAATAAAACTTGGACTTCCTTACAAACAATATCCGAAACAAATATTTTAGCAAGTGCAATTACTTCTTTAATAGCCGGAGAAACAACATTAGGTCAAGTTACTGGTGTATTAACAACTAAATTTTTAGCAAATGCGGCGGCTTGGGCGGCTACTCCATTTGGTATGATTACAATAGCTGTAGGTGCTATAGTAGCTATAAAAGCGGCATATGACCATTTTAATGTAACGCTTGAAGAACACGTAGAGAAACTTAAAGAGTTAAAATCTGATTATGAAGAAGCTCAAACTAAGGCTGATGGACTAGAAAAACAACTTGAAAACGTAAGAGACAGAATTGAGGAAATCAATAGTAAAGACAACCTAGAACTTACTGATGAAACTCAATTAAGAATGTTGCAAGAAGAAGAAGCTAGTCTTGAGAATCAATTATTAGTACAAAAAGAATTAGCTAGAATAGCCAAAGAAAAAGCAACAGACGAAGCCAAACAGACTTTACAAAAAGAAACAGTTGATGCAGGGGCATTTGGTTCAACTCAAGTTACTGTTGCTTCTGGGTATACAGGAGATACCGTTCGTGAATTAGCTAATAAAGGAACTGTCGTAGAAGCATTAGACAGTTATATAAAGCAATTAAATGAAACTCAAGATGAAATAAATTCTTTGTTGATAAAAAGAGAAGAACTAGAGGAATCAAACCAAAAAGAGTCAGAAGAGTATAAGCAAATCAATTCAGATATTGATGCGCTTAGAACTAAAAAAGAAGAATTACGAGAAACGACAGCTAGCTATGCAGAAACAATTTCATTAGCAACTCAAGGAGTTAATGAAGAAGATGAAGTAATTCAAGATGCAATTACTTCGCTTACTTCTTACACTGAAACACTTAAAAGACTTGATGGAGAAGAACAAGATGTAAAAACTACTACAGATGAAACAACTGAAAGTACAAAATCATATGACGAAGCTACTTCTGAAATTATAGATAGTATTGAAAAATTAGTGTCTTCTCTTGGACTTACAAATTCGCAATTAGAACGATATAGCTCTTTAATGGGTGATATTGAACTTGAAAATTTTCTACAGAATTTACAAGATATAAGAGATGCTTCTAATGATGCTAGTACGGGTATTGATAATCTTCAATCCGCTTTAGAAACTGCCGTTGAAGCCCAAGCCGAATACGAATCGAATGGTAAATTAACCATTGACACTTTCCAATCCCTTATGGGTGTTAGTGCCGATTATTTAACAGCATTAGAAAACGAAAATGGTCAGATTGAAATAAATCAAACGACTCTTGGAAATTTGGTTGAGACTATGAAAGCCGCAAAGATTGAAGAATTACAGCAAGCGGCGGCGGCTGATATTTTAGCATATTCTCAAGGCAATATGGCAGAAGTATCAGATTTTGCAAAAGGTTTAGTAGCTGATTTAGGAAGTAATATTGAAACAACTGGAGAACAAGCTAAAGCTAGTGCTCTTAAAATGAATACATTTTCATTGTCTGTTGGAGAAGCCATAACTACAATGGGTGGAACTGTTAAATGGAGCGACAATGGACAAAGAGCAATTCTTCAAGGGTATAAAGATATTGCTAAACAAGTTGCTGAATTAACAATAGATACAACAACTTATGGCAATACTTCATCTAAAGCTCATAATAAATCAGCTAGTTCAACAAAATCTGAAAAATCAGCTCTTGACCAACTAAAAGATAAGTATAAAGATGTTATTAATTTTATTTTAGATGGTTATGATAAACAGATTGATAAGATAGAAGATGCTAGAGACGCTGAAATTGACAGAATCGAAGCAGAAATTGATGCTATTGAAAAAGAGAAAGATGCACAATTAGATGCTATTGATGCTGAAATTGATGCTCTTGAAAAAGAACGTGATGCAAGAAAAGAATATTGGGATGCTCAATTAGATGCTTTAGAAAAGAATAATAATGCTGTAAATGATGCTATTACATTACAAGAAAAGTTAAATGCTTTAGCTACCGCACAACAAACTAAGCAAATGGTCTTTAAAAATGGAAGATTTCAATATTCTTCCGATGAAGAAGCTGTTTCTAGTGCACAATCTGATATAGATGAATTTAATCGTGAACAAGAGTATAAAAAGCAAAAAGAACTTTTAGAACAATTAAGAGATGATGAACTTAATAATTATGACGAACGATTAGAAGCGTTACAAGATTTTAGAACTGAACGTGAGAAATCTTATGAAGATTTAAAAGAACAATTAGAAGAGCAAAAAGATTATCTTAAAGACTATTATGAAAATAGAATCAATGACTTAAAAGCACAAAAAGAAGCAACAAAAGAACTACTTGAAAATGGTGTAAAAGACCAAAAAGAGTATGAAGATAAAATGCTTGCTCAATTAGGAAATTTTGTTGCCGATTGGAACGCTACTGTTGGTGCTATGTCATTTCCCGATATTAGTGGGAGTGGAATTGATGTGGGTAGTATTAGTATTAGTCAAAAATCAAGCGGTGGAAGTAGTACAAAAACTACCAAGACCACTACTGTAACTAAACCTAAAACAACTACTCGTCCTAAGTCAACTAAGTCAAAAGACAAGAACATTCATGTTAAGGGTGGTCGTATCATGGCGTATGCCAGTGGTACAAATTCAATTAAAGACAATGAAATAGCTTTAGTTGGTGATAATCCTAAATATCGTGAATTGGTTATCGGTTCTAAATTAAACAATGACCAAGGAGCTTTAATGAGATTAAGTAGTGGAAGTGGTGTTGTAAATGCTGATTCTACTAAAACTCTTGCTAGTATTTTTAATTCGTTAAGTGGACAAATTAATTCTGCTCCGTTTGCAAACAATGAAGTGAATAATGGAACAACAATTTCTATAGGCTCTATAAGTCTTCCAAAAGTAAAAGATGGACAAGAATTCGTTGATTATATGCAACATTTTAGTACGGATATTACTCAACAATCGTTTAAGAGAATTTAATTTAAGGGGCAAATTTTGCCCCTTGTACATATTAAGGAGGCATATTTTAATGACAAATGAAAGAGAAAAAAATGCTTATGACCAATTATTACAAGGTGTACAATCTTTTGTAAAAAAATGTGTCAATGAAAGCAATAGAGATATAACTACTACAGCAAGAGTTGTTAGTGTTCAATCTGATGGAAGCTATAATATAGATTTGAATGGTGTAGAATATAAGAATATTTATACAATAGGTGGAAAGTGTACCTTAAATGAAATGGTTAGAGTTGTTATACCACAAGGTCAATATAATAATATGTTTATATTGAAAGGTGCTGATTTTGACAAAATTTATCCTATTGGAAGTGTTTATGTGTCAACAGAAATAATAAATCCTGCAATATTATTTGGCGGCATTTGGGAACAAATTAAAAATAATAATATTTCGGCTGTATATATGTGGAAAAGAACGAATTAAATAATTTATAAAGGAGAATAATATGGCGTTAGTTAAGCCTATTGCACAAGGCGTGTCTGCTTTTGATGCAACTAAAAATCAAACATTTAGTTTTGTTGCTAATGGTGGTAGTCAAGTTGTTGCAAATAGAATAACAATTAGATTACAAACTGACAACAGCATAATATATCAAAATAAAATTGAAAGTTACCGTTTTGAGCAAACTGTTCCTGCTGGAACCTTAACTAATGATAATTATTATAATTTCTATTTTAACACTTATGACAGTGATGGGAATGAAAGTGAAAATAGTAATGTAATTCAATTTTATTGCTATAATAGTCCTACATTAACATTAACGAATTTACCCTTAAACGACTTAGTAGAATCTACAAATTATACATTTGGAGTTACATATAACCAAATACAAGGTGAATTATTAAATTATTTAAAGTTTTATTTGTATGATGAAAGAAATAACTTAATTAATGAAAGCGAATTTTATATTGGTGAAAATGTAGTTCCGGTTAGTTTTACTCATACTTTTAGTGGACTAGAAAATAATGTAAATTATAAAATGAATGTAATTGCTGTGACCATAAATGGAACTACGGTATCCACAGATTATTATTCATTTAATGTTAGATATTATTATCCTGAATTATATTCTTTGTTAAACCTAGAAAATTTATGTGAAAATGGTTGTGTTAGAATAGAGAGTAATATAGTTATTGCGGATGGTAAAGTTCCGGAGAAATATGACCCGCCTCGTTATATAAAATCATTAGCACCTACTGATTTAACGAATTATGTAAAATGGCAGGAAATATTTACTTATGATATGTTGAATAATCAACCTATAAGTGTATGGATGACTCCATCTATGATAGATTTGGTGTACAATGATAATTATGTTCAATGGACAAAAGGTTACAGTATTAGATCAAATTTTACATTTACTTTGTTTATGAAAGCTGGTTATTTTGGAAAGTTTGCAACAATAGGAACAGAAGATAATGGATTTACTATTGAACTTATTAGAGAAATACCTTATGGAAAAACAGAAGTAAAAGATAGATTTGAAGTAAATGGATATGTAAATGGAGTCCATACTGTACATCAAACTTCTAACTATGTAGATATTATAAATCAAAAATCTTATTATCTTGTATGGTTTAGAAAAGTTAGAGACACATATGATTTAAGATTCGTTGTATTACAAAGAGCTAACGATATATTTGGATGGGATGAAAGTAATCTTGTCACAGATAGATTAACTGATATGTCATATAGAGATGAACAGTATACTCAAGGTGTAGAATTTGTTCCAATGTCCGGCAATATGTCTTCTATATTCCCAACTGTCGGAGTTAAATTATATAATGGTATTTTTAATAATATGAATTTAACAAATGATGTTACTAGCGAATTTACGACTGTAATTCCACAATGGGATTCTAATACTAGAGTAGCTTGTGATTTTGATAATAATATTCGTGGTGGTAATATTGATATATTATTGGAAAAATTAACTTATTTAAAAGTAAAGAGAAGAGAGCATGGAACCTTTAATTGGATTACTTTAAAAGAATATAAAATTAGTGAAATTTCGGACTTAATAATAACATTAGATGATTATTATATTCCAAGTTATTATTATGCTGATTATGCTTTAGTACCTTTATTAGAAGGAAATGTAGAGGGCGATTATATTGTTAATAGTATAAAAACAAAATTTAATTGTGTGACAATAGCTGATTCTAATAATGTATTTAATTTAATAGCAAACATATCTTATGGTGGAGATACTGCAAACTCACCTATTGGTACTTATAGTCCTTTAAATGGTCTTTATCCTATTTTACAAAAAAATAGTGAATTAGAATATATGAGTGGTTCTATTACCGCTTTAGTAGAGGGCTATAATTTTAATAAAACCCATAAAATAGATAGATTAGATGTTGTTAAGCAAACTAATGATTTATGTAAATTTTTCAATAATATGAGTGCTAAGATATTAAAAGATTGGAATGGTAAAATATATTTAGTTAGATTTACCGGCTCTCCTACTATTTCTTATAATAGTTCATATGGAAATGGTGTTGCTCAAATTACTGTGAATTGGGTAGAACAAGGAGAATTTGATAATCAGCATGATTTATATTACAATGGATTAATAGACGTAGAATAGAAAGGAGGAAAGTATGCCTACACAAACAGAATACAGTTTGTCTAAACAAAATGTTAGGATTATAAATTATAGAATAAATTTATTAAATTATCAATTCCAAAACGTAGGAGATATTACTGGTGATTCCATAGAATCTCCTAGTTTTACTATTGATGCAAATTCAGATATTCGTAGAACTTGTAGTGTATCTTTAACTCCTAGAGATAGTTCTTTTGATATTCGTAAAGGAAATAAAATTTGGCTTGACAAATATGTTCAAATATCTGTCGGACAGAAAGACATAAGGACTGGAAATATAGAATATACAAATATGGGAATTTATTTAATCAACAATCCTCAAAGATTATATTCTGCCATAGAAAACAAAATAACAATTCAAGGATTGGATTTAATGGCAAAATTAACCGGATTAAGAAATGGTAATCTTATTGGATTGCCATATCTTATTCCGCAAGGTTCTAATGTTCGTACTGCTATTATAGCGTGTCTTGAATTAGCTGGTTTTACAAAATATGTTATAGATGAATGCGAAATTGACGTTCCTAACGATATTAACGTAGATATTGGTGGTACAATATATGATTTGTTAAAACAATTACGTGATATATTACCTAATTATCAAATGTATTTTGATGTGGATGGAGTCTTTCATTATAATTTAATACCAAGTGGCAAGAATGAACAGATTATGGTAGATGATGATATATGGAATATCAATATCATAAATTATCAAAAAAATACAGATTATGAATCTTTAAAAAATTCCATTACAGTTATCGGGAAAACGCATGATATTAAAAATTATGGTGGACTTGCCGCAACAAATGAAGATACATATAAAATTTCTTTGAGCGGCTTGAATTATTTAAGTAGGTATACAAAAATAGGATTCAATACTAATGTTGATTTAGGAAGTACTAAAAAATTAGAAGTAACTTTGAAACATCAAAAAGTAGATTCTAGCGGTAACATTACTACTGAAACTAAAGTTTTAACATATCCTATTAGAAATGAAAATGGTACTGTACCTACGTTTTCTGATGAAAATACATATTATGTAGTAAAATTTGTATATGGGACAGACCATTGGGAATTTGATAATGTTCAATCTGTTGAAAATCCAAATAGGGCAATTATTAATGATGATACATATATTGTCACTGACGATACTATTTCAGATTACACAGATGGCATGATATATACGTTTAGAACTCCGATGACTGGATGCGATAATGTATATATGCCTTATTTTCAAATTAACAGTTTGAAGAAAATCGAAATACATAATACTGTAAAATTAAGAAACGATACAACGTATACATTAAAATATTATGAAGCTAGTGAATATGACCAAGAAAAATATTTTCAATTTATGGGAGAAATTACACCATATGCTCAATCTCAAGAATTAAATCCAAATAGTCCGTTTTATATAAATGGAACTGTTGGGGAAATTAGAATTACGTTGAACGGTGGAGATTATGATAATATTTATACCACTGCTTTAGCACAAGAAAGAGCAAAATGGGAACTATATACAAGGTGTCGTTTACAAGATAATGTTACAATAAATTGTATTCCTATATATTGGTTGGATGTAAATTGGCTTGTTGAAATTACATTACCAAATAAATATGGTATTGAAGAAACAGAAAAATATATGATTAAATCAATAAATATGGAAAGTGGATTGGGTAGTACTATGTCTGTAAATTTAGTTAAGTATTATCCTTATTATGAAGATTAAAAGGAGATTAAAATATGGCTAATTTAGTAGACGTTTTATTTAATAGAACTCCTACCCCTAATGAAGAAGAAATTATAGATGGCCAAATAATATTTGATACAAGTGGTAGCGGCAAGATGTATTTAGATGTTGGTGGAAAGCGTTTAGAAATGGGTGGTGCTAAAGAAATAGACCAAGTTTTAAACAAACTTTCAACAAATGCTATACAAAATCGTGCCGTTGCCGGAGTTATGATAAGTTCATTAGAAGATATTGACAATGTAAACACAGAAGGATTTTTAATAGATGTTATTGCAACAAAATCTATTTTAACAAAATTAAAAAAGTGTTTATTTGTTGATTCTTTTGATGAGAGTACTGGCATTTTGACGACTTCTTCTTATAAGTGATGAGGTGTTAAAATGTCAACTACAACTTATGAAAATACAAATATAAAAATCATGTCTTATGATGGGAAAAATGTAAAAAAGTGGATACATGATGGTGTTGTTGTTTTTCTTAGTGGAAATATAGTGACCTATTATGTAGATTCAAATAATGTAAAAACAGAATTTATAAATTATGGAGAATCTTGCCTAACACCTACTTCATTTATTCCCACAAAAGACGGATATGAATTTTTCGGATGGAAAGAAGACAATTCTGCTAATGCAGATATTTTATCAGAAAAACAAATGGCAGATGCTCCGATTACTTTATATGCCGTGTTTAAGAAAACATTTACACTATCATTTGCTAACAATTATGCTTCTGGTGGTGCTACAAATCCTGTATCTGGTAATCGGTATTATAATAATGGAAATATTGTGAATCCTGTTGTAACTTTACCTGCGGATGGTTATACAAGAAGTGGACTTACGTTTATAAAATGGGTATTAGGTACTGTTGGAACAAAGGTGACGTTGACTGCTGATACCTCAACCAGAGCAGTATGTAAGTATTCGGATATGGTACCTACATATATGTCTTGGGCTGGTGCCGGTGTGCTTAATGAGAACGGAAGCGAAAATTATGCTGTATATGTTGATGGAACTAAATACAGTCATATGTATTTTGCAAGGGGATACACCGGAAGAGGGGCTAT
Organism: uncultured bacterium; assembly: GCA_905215145.1. The sequence goes on from CAJMOW010000002.1 coordinate 46,250, forward strand.
ATGGATTAGTAATAATGATACAAGAACAACCTCAGGATGGGTGAGAAGTGTTGCAGAATTTAATGCTGGAAATTATTTATATCATCATTGTAATGGTATATATGATGGGTATGCCCGTCGTTATACTAATGGAGTTGAAGGAAGCCCATCCACTACTTCTGGATCTGTAACATCTGTAACTGTTGCGTTACCAAACCGTAGAATTACCATAGGATGTACTGTTTTTGATGATAGCGCGTCAGAAAGTGGAGCTAGGATGGAAGGAATAAAATTTACTGGTAGAACCGTATCGTAATAAAAAAGGAGAATATTATGTCTTATATTAAATTTTTAAATAGTGATGAGCACTTACAAGGCTCTGTAAAAAAGATAGATGAAAACACAATAGAAGTAAGAAATTGTAAACAAAATTTAAGTGGTTTTCAATTATTTACAGATGCTGATTTTATGTTTGGAGATTATAGTAGATATAGATATGATTATGAAGAACCGAACCTAGAAGAAAATGTATATAGATATACGAATGATAATCATAAATGGACAAAACCTAAAAAGATTGTTACTTTTTCTTCTAATGTAGACGGTGGAATTATAGGAGAACAAACACAAAAAGTATATAATTATGAAGAATTAGAAGTCCCTACTGTGCAAGAGGTAGAAAATTATAAATTTAATGATTGGGTTCCTTCTATTCCAAAAAGCGGTTTAGTAACAAATGATGAATCTTATGTTGCAAAATTTGTTTATATCAAACCTAGCGAACCTCTCGAATCTGTAAAAGAAAGAAAAATTTCAGAAATGAACTCTGTACAGCAAAGTATGATTGCAAATGGATTTGATATAGTAATTGATGGTAAATTAAAACATTTTACCTTAACTGACCATGACCAAACTTCTATGTTAGGTTTAATGGGTCAAGTTCAAATGGGAATAGAACAAATTCCTTGGCATACAAGTGACCATGATGAACATTGTGAATATTTTACCAATGAGCAAATGAAATCAATTATAGAAAAAGCTACTGGATTTTTAACTTATCATATTACTTATTTTAGAGATTTAAGAATTTATATTAATAATTTAAGTTCAAAAGAAGAAATTGAAGCGGTTGAATATGGTATTCAAATTCCAAACGAATATAAATCTGATGTATTGAAAGATTTAGAGAGTAAAATGTAATGAAAAAATTTATAGGTAAATTAGGATTGTTTCTATCATGTGGTTTTATATACTACATGATAGAAATTTTATTTAGAGGATGGTCGCATTGGTCAATGTTTGTATTGACTGGATTTTTAGGGGTATTTTGCATTGATTCTATAAATAATACGTTATCATTTGATTGTGATTATATAGTGCAAATTCTAATTTCTACTATATTGTGTACAATAGGAGAAGGGATAAGTGGAATAATACTTAATGTATGGTTGCAATTAAATGTATGGGATTATTCTAAAATTACTTTTGGAACATTTTTCTTTGGTCAGTGCAATGTATTATTTTGTTTTGCTTGGATGCTAATTATAAGTATTATTATATTTTATTGTGATGCTTATAATTATTACATATTAAAAATAGAACCATGCCCTTATTATATAATATTTGGACATAAGTTCTTGCAATTTAAAGAAAGGAAGAATTAGATATGGGTGAAATGTTAATTCAATTAGGGTTATTAGCTGTTGCAATTATTTGTAATATTTTATGTGGTATTTATTACAACATCAATATTAAAGAGGCAAATTTTGATTGGTATAAATTAGTTAATGGAGTGCTTAAAGCTATTGTTATTTCTGCCGTAGCGATAGGCATGGCTTTTGTATTTGAAAATAAGCCCGAACTATCCGAGGCTGTTGGAGTTACGCCTAATTTTGTGATTAATAGTGCTATTATTTTATATGTAAGTAAAGCCATTGTTAGTCTAGGAAATATTTTAGGAATTAAAATTGAAACAAAAAATAAGGAGTGATGTGTATGAAGTATGGTATTGATACAAGTAAATGGCAAGGTAGCAAAGTAGATTATGCAAAAGCAAAACAAGTTGGCATTGAGTTTGTGTTCTTAAGAATCGGTTATAATAAAACAAAGGATAAATGCTTTGAAAGAGATTATGCGGCGGCTATTGCGGCTGGTCTTAAGGTTGGAGCATATTATTATACTATTGGTCAAAGAGAATCTGATGGTACAACAGATGCTACTAGAGTATTAGGATGGCTTAATAATCGTCATCTTGATTTTCCTATTGGTTATGATATAGAAGATACTAAACAAAAGAGTACTTCAAGAAGAAAAATCAACTCCGCTATGTACAATGCTTTCAAGTCCAAAATTGAGCAAGGCGGTGTGTATGATGCTATTCTTTACACTGGTGAATATTTTTATAATACTTACTTTGACAAATCTAAGGTAACTGATGATTTATGGATTGCAAAGTATTCTAATAGCGCACCTAATGTTGGAAGACAAGTTTCTATTTGGCAATATAGTTCTAACGCTGTAAATACCGCATATTACAAAGGAAAATTAGATGTTAATAAAATGCTTGTTGACAATTTCCAAGGCAGTAGAACGCCTTCTACGAAGCCTACAAGCAATCCTTATCCTGTTCCTACAAGAGTATTAAAGAAAACTATTCCTTGTATGAGAGGAAATGATGTTAAATGGTTACAATGGGAACTAGGGATGAAGGAAAATGATTGTGATGGTATTTTTGGTAAGAATACTAAAAATGCTCTAATTGCTTATCAAAAATCACATGGTTTACTTGTTGATGGTAAAGCTGGTTCTGCTACAAGATATGCAATGTTAAATGATTAAAATAATTATGGGGAGAAGTCTTAATTGACTTTTCCCCATTTTTTACTTTTCTAGTACTTTAAGCATAGAGTATAATCCATAAATAAAACTAGAGTGCCATTTATCAATCTTTTGTTGAAGTTTACGGTTATAGTCATCTACAAACGCAACAAATTCTCTATACTCTTCTTCTGTAATAGGTTTATTTTTCATTTGTTGAACCGAATCCCCCATTCCTTTTTGCTGTAATTTTTTCTTCCTTTGCAAGATAATATTTAGTAAAAATGCCTTGCGCAAAAGCGTCACCTTGTTTTAGATTAATAGTTTTATCATCAAGTGTGCTATTAGTCATTTTAACAAAAATATGACCTTCATTGTCAGAATAGAAATAATCTTCATCAATGATTCCAACAGTATTGTTTAATTGACAGCGATACTTAAAACCAAGACCGCTTCTAGGATAGATTTGCAATACATAATTCTTCTTCATCTTACATCTAATACCAGTAGGAATCTTAACTGTTGTATTGGGTTTAATATTTAATTCAATAGGAGACAAGAAATCATAGCCTGCCGAACCAGTAGTGGCACGTTTTGGCAACTTAATATTTTCATAAATTTGACGAATAATTGGTTCTAATTCAACTGTTTCAATAGAACCGTCTTCATGTTCAACAAAATCTTTTGCGTTAAAACTATCATAAAAATCTTTATAAAATTGTTCAAAAGATACCTTTTCAAATTGTGCGATTGTTCTAAACATTTTATTCTCCTTTTACTTCACTTGCATATTCAAATTAGTTACAATCTTAGCACCATTGATTTCTTTGCCACTCTTAATATCTTTCTTTAATGCGGTCTTATCTGCTGATACTTCAACCTTTTCCTTGATATACTCTTTTGGTAATGAATCAATATCATATACATCAACAGAATCGGATTTACGATATGACAGTTTCATCCTAGGTGTTTCCATCTTAAATTTATTAAGACCATCTGTATCAACAATGCCATCTTCATTAGTATACTTCATACGAATATAATTGTCAATACGATTCTTAATACGTTCAGCTAAATTTTCCTTAACCTTTCTACGTTGTGCAATGTTCTTTTCTTCTGTTTTAAATGCCTCAATGTCTGCTTGTAAATTCTTGTAGAAACACATTGAGTTTTCAATCTTTTCATTTAAAGCCATTTGAATTTCATCAAATTTAGCGTTGAAAGAATCCTCATCAAGTAATTCTCCTGTGTCAGGGTCACACATATAATCCTCTAATACTCTTAGTTGATAATCAATTTCATATAAATTACTCAAATGTACATCCTCCTTTTAGTCTTAATATTTCTTCCACATTTTTAAATAAAATTTCTTCTTCAACCATTGAATATGGAGGAATTTTATTAGTATTTCTCCATTTTGTAGTTTTATCATTGTAAGATGTTACGCCCATACCGTCTCTTAAAATTTGCAGTTCTCTAATGGTTAATTTAACTTGAATTATATTATCCCATACTTCTTGTGACCGAACTAATTTCATGTATTATCTCCTTTCTTAAATAGCAAATCTTTTCATTTCATCATAGAAATGAACAATTTCATCTTCATTTACCGAATGAATAACTACCATTGTAGGTTGAGTAAAATCTAAACTTAAAACGCCTAATAAACTCTTCGCATCAACCACATAACGGTCTTTAATCATATCAATATTTGATTCAAACGATGTTGTAATCTTAATAAATTCTTTTAAATCTTCATACTTTAGCTTAATCTTTATACCATTCACTACAATCTACTCCTTCCTCAATTTGTACGTTTTTCTCATCCCAATCTATAAGTTGGTTACTATCTTGATTAAAACTCCATGAAGTTTTCCCGTCTGGATAAGCACAAATTGTTTTATTATAATATTTAGCAAAGTGTCTTTTAATTGAGTTACCATATGAATCCGTTATTAAAATACAGGTATCAACAGGAACTTTATTCCAATCAATTTCATGTTCTTTGTATTCTGAATTAGCCCACTCTGCAAATCCTCTAGCACAACTACCATAATAATACAGTTTACATTTACTACATTGTACATTATCATCACATTTAGTAGGTGTATTATTAATAATAGCAGGATTTTCGCCATCTTGACATACAATATCAAGAATTTCCTTTGCATACTTTTCTTTGTTTAACATAATATTATCTCCTTTCATATTGCCAACCATTATTAGTTGTATAATAAATATTTCTTATACCAAGTTCTTCAAGTCGTTTAGAACAAGCATTACATGGCTTTGTGAGCCTCGTAGACCCATCTTTCTTTTCACTATACACAAATATACTGCACTTGCTTAAATCGCCCTTAAATGACCTTGTAGCATGTTGTAGAGCCATTAACTCAGCGTGTAAACAAGGTTCATGCTCATCACATATATAGTCTCTATTTTTAGCAAGTTCTCTATACTTGTTATATTTAAGTTGATATGGGTGAGTTCTACTTGTGTTCCAACCAACTCCAATCGGCTTATTCTTGTATAATACAACAGCACCGACATGTACATTTTTCTTGTTGTAATCACTAAATTCACTTGCATTTTTGGCTAACTTAAATCCACGTTCTATGTTCATAACTATCTCCTTTACTATGAACATATTATACCATAGAATTGTTAATCTGTCAATCCATATTTGTTAATCATATCTTGTCTGACCCAATTAAAATAATCAACACGACATTCATAACAATCATTGCAATCAATCGTCATTTTATCTGAATACACACATAGTCCTCTAGTATCATGGTCTAATTGAGTGATGAAATCTTCTAATTCTTGTCTTGTCAAATATATTCTCCTTTTACATGACCACTTAATACACCTTTAGATTGCAGATAATCCATCCATTCTTCAACTTGTTCATATACAATTAAAGCTGGTTTAAATGTAGGATTTTTGTGAAGCATAGATTGATAATCATAAGGTTGACAAAAATCTTCATCTAATACATCAATACGAATATCAGAACCATCTTTAGGAATTGATACATTGAAAGAAATGTCAAAACCTCTATGGGGGAACTGAATACTTCTACAGAAAAACCATCTGTCCTTACTATAGTCGGTAAAGCCAATTTCTCTCATTTCTTTCTCTGATAAAATATGTACTTTGATTTTAACATTAACGCAATTACTATTTAATTTTACTTTTTCATCAAACATGAAATCACCTCCTTTATGATATATATTATAACATATAAGGAGGTGAATGTCAAGTATAAAATTGGAAATAAGTACCACTTTTAGTTCTAGTCTTAGGTTTGTATGAATTGTTACATTGTTGATTTATAGTCTTAGCTGATATTTCAGTTTTTTCATGCGCTTCTGCTATATTATAAAATCTATTTAATTCTGTATCAGTTTCATAATCATATTGAATAACAATTTTAGGTGGATTGATATTCCCGTCTTTTTGAAATCTGAAATAAACCCTTTGTCTTACAGGTGTAAGATACTTTGCTTGATTAGTAATAGTGTTTAATGGAATATTTGTCTCTTTACTTGCAATTCTACAACTACCATAATTTTCTAATAGTTTTCTTGTATATACATCATACATAGATACTGGCATAGATTGAGAATCGTCATATCCTTTATCATTTATCATCAATCCATCATCTACCGCTTGTTGTGTATTCTCTTGTATCGTTCCCCATTTTAAGTTGGTATAATGAATATTTTCTTTATTATTATCTTTGTGCATAACAATAGGATAATTATTTGGATTAGGAATGTAGGCTTGTGCTACTAATATATGCACTCGTCTTTGTTTATTTCCGTTTTTGTAAGTAATACCACAATATACATACCCATTATGATTGTTAGTAGAATTTCTTTTGGGATAAAACATGTTATTACCATAATCTTTGTAAATCTTACCGCTTGGAGTTATATAATCAGTTTCACTATTTTTTATTGGTCTAAGTTCTTCTGTTATGTCATCTTTGCTAATAAGTTTATCAGTTAATTTTCTTTTAGCCATAAATATCTCCTTATTTATAAATAAAAATCTCTTATTTTTAATTATACCACAAATAAGAGATTTTGTCAAGTCAAATATCTAAAATTTCTATATTTTTATTGTTAAAAGTGTTTTTTATATCAATAATTCTTTGGTTAGAAGACCCCCTTAAACTCAATTTATAATCCTTTAATGAATCAATGTATTTACCATCTATAAGATAATCAATATAAATCAAACACTTTTGCATTGGGTACGACTCCATAATTTCTTCAAACTTATACCCAGTCCATACAAATATAGGTTTATTAACATCATGTTTTAATTTTTTTAATAATTCATAAAAATCTTCCCCTTGTTGAAATGGCTCTCCACCTAAAATTGATACACAGTCTATAAATGGTTTTTTGCATAACTCAATAAATTTATTTTCTGTTTCTTGAGTCCACTCTTTTCCTTTATTAAAATCCCATGTTTCTTGATTAAAACAATTATAACAATGATGTAAACAGCCTTGCACGAACAAAGAACACGCTATACCAATACCATTTACAACATCCATATCTCTGATACTTGCATATCTCATAAAAACATCTCCTTTCATAGTATATATTATACCATAAAAAGAGATGTTTGTCAATGATTTTATTTAATTTCGTGATTATCTAAATGAACAAATCTGTGAGCTATTTCATCGGTTCTTCCATCATTCCAAAAATTACTTCCAATATAACCACAAGTTCGCCTTGCCACATTCATCTTGCTATGGTCACGATTTTTACAATTAGGACATTCCCAAATTAATTCTCCATTTTCATCAATAATTTTAATTTCACCATCATAACCGCATACTTGACAATAGTCAGATTTAGTATTGAGTTCAGCATACATAATATTATCATAAATAAATTTTATAATATTAAGCACTGCTTGAACATTATGTGTCAAATCAGCACATTCAATATATGAAATTGCACCACCCAATGACAATTCTTGAAATTTTGATTCAATGCTTAATTTATCGAATGGATTGATTTCTTCAAACACTGGAATATGATAACTATTGGTAATATAGTTTCTATCTTTTCCGTCTAATTGAACAAAAATATCATTACCAAATCTTTCTTTTAGCTTTTTAGCAAATTTATAAGTAGTGGATTCAATAGGAGAACCATATAATGAATATCCTAAGTTATCTTGTTTCTTCCATTGCTCACACTTGTTGTTTAAATATTGCATAATTTTAATTCCAAAAGAATGACCCTTGTCATTGTTTGAATGTGATTGTTTTGTCATATATTTAACACATTCATATAAACCAGCATAACCTAAAGAAATGCTTGAATAACCGCCGAACAATAATTTATCAATAGGCTCATGTTGATTTAATCTTGCTAATGCTCCATCTTGCCATAGAATGGGTGCTACATCACTAGAAGTTCCTAATAATCTTTTATGTCTTAACATTAAAGCCCTATGGCATAATTCACAACGGTCTTCTAAAATATTCCAAAATTTATCCATATTTCCATCAGAACTAAAAGCAACATCTGGTAAATTGATAGTTACTACACCTTGATTAAAACGACCATAAAATTTATAGTTCCCTTGTTCATCTTTCCAAGGGGCTAAAAACGAACGACATCCCATGTTAGGAAAACAATTACCTTCTTTTAATTCTTTCATTTTCTTTTCAGAAATATAGTCTGGAACAAGCCTTTTAGCTGTACATTGTGCTGATAGTTTTGTTAAATACCAATAAGGGGAATTTTCGTGAATATTGTCCTCTTCAAGAACATATAATAATTTTGGAAATGCTTGGGTTACATAAGCTCCAACTTTATTCTTCATTCCTTGAATACGTTGTTTTAAAAATTCCTCAATAATCATAGCGAGTTCTTGTTTGTATTCTTTTGTTTCTCCTAAATACATAAATACACTTAAAAAAGGAGCTTGCCCGTTTGTTGTAGACATACTGTTTATCTGATAATTAAATGTTTGTACACCATCTTCAATTTCTTTTGCTAAATCTTCCATTGCATATTTTTCTGCTTCTAAGTTGCTATTCCCACGTTTTATGTATTTATTATATGCAATATCATAACTATATTTAACAAATGGTGCAAGATGAGATAAACTAATGGTACAACCGCCATATTGTGAACTAGCTACTGCCGTAATAATTTGTGTAGCAACGGTACAAGCAGTCAAAAATCTATGTGGTTTATCAATGCGAACTCCGTTAATGACTGTCCCATTTTGCAACATATCTTCAAGATTGATTAAATCGCAATTATGCAAAGCCTTTTGACCAAAATAATCCATATCGTGAAAATGAATTATTCCTTCTTCATCAGCTTGTAAAATGTCTGGTGGCATAAGAAACCTTTTTGTAATATCTTTACTCATAATCCCAGCCATATAATCTCTTTGAGTTGTAACAAGTTTAGCATCTTTATTAGAATTTTCTTTGTTTAAGTATTCATTAGTACCGTCTAATAAATTAATTAAATCTTCATCTGTACTATTCTGAACATATCTTTGATATTCTCTTACTTGTCTATAGCCCTCATATGCTTTTGCAGTATTTTTTTGTTTATATTTAATCAATTTATCAAATACCATAGATTCAATAGTATAAATTTCTACTTCTTCAATTTGTTTTTGTAATAATTCTTGTTCGATTTCTTCTGCAATTCTTAATGCAATTTTTTCTTTAATGCCTTCTCCATATGGCATTGCTTTCATAATTGCATTAGAAATTTTTTCTTTGTTAAAAGGAACTTCTGTACAATCACGTTTAATTACATTCATCTAATCCAAATCTCCTTACAATCTTCTTCATCATTACATTCCATAAATTCCATTTGTAACAATTCTTCATCTATTTTATCATAATCATTTAGTTTATATTCCTTACATCTTATCTGCCCTCCTTCAAACCATAATAGAGCAATTTGTTCATATGGTTGCTCTAATAAATATTCCTTTAGCGTCATTAGTAATTATATCCTCCTTTCTATTTATTTTTGTAGTCGTTTATTTGAAGTATATGTTTGTACTATTTGATTACACATTTCAGTTGTACAACAAATATTGTTATAATGAGTTCTATTATATTCTGCAATAGCATTACATATTGGACAAAAATCTTCACAATAATGTGTAATTTTTTCCTCGTTCTCTGTCAATAAAAAGTCTTCCATGAAATTATTACTCTCCTTAATCAACCATTTTTATTTCCTTGCCACAATAAGGACAATATTTTAATTTCTCCATATTCTCAGGTATTCTCCAATATGGGTTGTTAATATCATGGTACTTTGGACACATTGTACGATAATCATATTTAATCCATACACAAAACTCTTGGTTATCATTGAAATTAGTACAATCTTTTACTTTATGAATAGTATTGTCTTTCTTATATTTTATTTGTTTATCTATAAGTTGATGTACTAAATAATTTACTTTTTTCCCATGTTCTTTAGCATATTTAATTTCTGACTTTGTACTTTCTCCAATATATCCATCAACATTAACTACAAAAATTTCGTCTGCCATATCAATTTTCCTTTTGTGCATATCATCAAGCATTTCTTTTGTGCCTTCTGTCCAAACTTCTTTATCTCCAGAATGTCCAAATAGTCCCACACTAATTACAATATTCCCTGCTAATGTAAGTTCTTTTTGAACTCTCATAAATTCATCTTTAAATTTTGTGCTACCGCATAATGTAATTACTTTATAATTTTCAATCATTTTCTAATCAATTCCTTTCTATTTATAAAATGTATGACCACTTTCATCTGTAAATTGTTTAGTCCAACTATTCCATTCATTAGGACTACAATCACTTCTAAAAGCAATACAACCATTAGTAGTGTCTTCATAATAAGCATATTCTAATGCTAATATAGTATCTTCTGTAATATTATTCCGACCATAAGAAAATTGATTCTTTTCTGTAATAATTTTAATAGGGTCTGTTGGGTATAAGTCATGTTCTACTCTATTTAAAATTACACAAGCAACATTTACCTTAGAATCAAAATCAGCCTCAAAAGTTTCTGTTTCAATACATTTTTGCATCATTTTAATTTGTTCATCAGTAAAATGATTATAAATTGTGTCTTTTGTTTCGATTGATTTATATAAAATAAACCATAATTTTTTATCCATAGGTTTAATTTGGTCAATTAATTCTAGGATATTATTATACCATTTAATTTGTTGATTGTCAAGTTCTGTTTGTAATTCTTTATTTTTAGATTGCAACAAATTATTTTGATGTTCTAATTCACTACAATATGTCTGTAAGCTCGTATTAGCCGATTCTAGGGCTTCAATTTGTTCTTGCTTAGACTTTATTGTATAACACATAATCATTAAAATTAGAGCCAATAAAACGATTCCTACACACTGAATAATATTATGCTTCTCTATCTTCATTTTCTTCTTCTCCTTTCTAATCTGTAATTTCAACTTCATAAGCATATAAAGCGTCATAAAGTTTTTGCGGAAACTTAGGATATTTATTTTTATAATAGTCAGCTACTTCTTTAATAACTTTTTCTTTGGTTGTTTTATAAGCTTGAAATGCTTCTTCTGGTGTATTAAATGTACCTAAATCAATTCTTTTATTATTTTCTAATATATGATTACTTACTCTTGCTCTATAATGTTTTTGCCCTTGTTTGCAATAAGAAACACCGATTGGTAAACTCCCTCTGACAGTTTTGCAATTTGTCAATAGACTATTTAATTCTTGAGGTATAATCACACAATTTTTGGGACTATATATTTTATTTCCTTTGTACAAAATATCTTTATCAACCACCATTGATGAATTACCACATTCCCAATAATTTTTGTTATACCACTTTGCAAAATTTTGAAAATTGCACCATTCTTCACAAATTTCGCACCCTATATATGTAGGCTTTTCTTTGTGATAGTTTTCGTTATAACACCTTGTGAATATACCTCCCCATGCGACATATTCTTTAGTATTATTGTTTCTATTTTTTGACGGGACAAATTTAGTTGGTTTATATTCTCCCTCTCCTAAGTACCCTCTCCCAAAGATTGTCCTTGCATAAGGGCTAAAACATCTTCCATTTTTAAAAGCATCATGTGTTGTTTTCGTTTTGTAATTACTTTCATTAAAAATTATATAAATATGTTCATAGTCTTTGTAATCATAAATTGTAAACTTTTCTCCAAATTTATTAATATTTGATTGCCCTATCATATCTTCTTTTAATATTTTCATTTTACAGTAATTCCTTTAACCATGTGTTCCTTTGTTCATCTTCATCTACCAATAAAGCATTGTTAAAAGCTGAAACGCTTCCAATATCAACAACTTTTTTCTTCGCTCTTGTGTCAGCAACATAAAGTAAATTCTTTGATAACATTTTTGTATGTTTTTCACTAACTATATTTATAACATAGTCACTCTCGCTTCCTTGAGACTTGTGAATCGTAATACAATAAGCCAATAATAAATTTTGTAATTTAGGTTTATCGAAAACGATAAGTTCATTATCAAATTCAATAACCATCATATTGTTATTTACTTCTCTAATGACACCGCACTGTCCATTAAATACTTGTGTTAATTCTACATCATCACTTGTCAGCATATTATCTGAATTTTGTATTTCTTTATAACTCTCTAATGGCATTGCCTTATAGTCATTTTTTGTATTGATTACTACATCTCCAACCCTAAAAATTATGTTAGTTTTGTTGATTTGCCTTGTCATAATTTTCTCATTCGGTTTTGGCGAATTTATAATTGCTTGTATTTCATTATTGATAATATAAGTTCCTTCTTCTCCAACATTCATAGGAGACAAACATAATATATTCTTTGGCTTAATATTTTTATCAATAAGTTTAATATATTCTTCTTTTACAGTATTTAATATATCGTTAGTCTCAATAAATTCATAATTGTCACAAATCTTATATCTGTTACCTATATGTTTCACCATTTCAGCATCATCAAAAAACTGTTTTCCTTGACGTACATTTGTCGCAACAAATAAACTGCCATTGCTTTTATATCTAAAAATTTCGTCCAGTGTAATGCTTGGAACTTTACCACTGTTAATCAAATCACTAAATACTCTTCCTACACCTACGCAACTTAATTGTTTAAAATCTCCAACAAATACAATTCTTGCATTTTCATTAGTGATATGTTTAAATAACATTACGATTGTTGGTAAGTCATTCATTGTAGCCTCGTCTAAAATAACACAATCAGAAAAAATTTCTCCGTCTTTCAAACATTTTCTATGTACTGTACTTGTTGGTCTATGCGTTGCTTCTGCCATTCTAAGGCTTGCTTTTCCAGTAGAAGATAACAAAGTGTATGATAAATCATTATTTTCCATAAGTTTGATAAGACCCTTCAACGAACTCGTTTTTCCACTTCCAGAGAACCCAGCCAAAATCATAAAATTATATTTACAAAATAATTCTAATGCTTTTGATTGCTTTTCACTTAGTTGAAATCCATCAATATTAGTGTATTTTGTATAATCAATGTCAAGTTGCTTACTATTCATAATTTTATCCTTTACAAAATCAGCAACATAACATTCACCTTGGTAAGTTGACATAATACTTAAATCTTTTGATTCTTCATCGTAATAGAATAAATCATTATTCATTGCGGTAGGAACAATTAAAGGTTCAAGCTCTGGCACACTATATTCTTCCATAATATAGTAATACAAATCATTGCCATTGAGTCTTGTATCACCCTCTTGTTCATTTCTTTCCAACACACTTAAAATCAAATAAGCACATCTCATTTCGCTTACTTTTAAGTCTTTTCTTAATTCCATAATCGTTCTATCAGCAAATTCAAAAGAACGACCAAGTGTTGAGATTAAAACTTTATAAGGATTAGATTGAATTTCTTTAGTAATATGCTCTTCATCAAGATATTCTTCAATTAACTTCTTGCAATCACTTACATCAAATTTGTAATCCTTGAAATGTTGAATAATACCAAGATACTTATATTTTTCAAGTAAGTTTCTTGCATAAGCACCAAGATAGACTTCTCCGACACCTTTTATTCTACTTACATCAATAATATCTTTGCCTTGAGTTAAAATCAATTCAATGAAATCAGGATATGCTTCTAAAATATTATCAGCAATTCTTTCACTTGTAGTGCAATCCATAAGAATTTCTTTCTTTTGGTCTAAAGTAAGAGTTGACACATCAAAGTTGCTCATAGATGGAACTGATAAAATCTTATATGTTCCACCATATCTTTTGTCATAGGCAATTTCTTCAATCTCAATTTCGTAGTCTTTATTTTCATCTATATATGAATCGTTGCCCTTCGTTGAAAAGGTAAAATAAAGGCTTAATTTGACACTATCATTATGGTCAATAGGACTCCATGAAAATATTCTATAATCATCTTTCTTAAAACAACACTTTACACATCTTGCTTTTAATGTTATACTTTTACTCATTTTTATTCTCCTTAAATTCTATATATCCATTTTTTAATAACCATTGACTATCTTCAACAAACTTTATGTATTCCTTATAGTTGTCTAAAGTAACATTATGTTCTTTACAAAATTTATTTATAAATTTAATCCTTTTATTTGCATTTTCAATTTCTTTTAACATAAAAAATATCTCCTTTCATTGATATAGTAATTATACCATAAAAGGAGATATTTGTCAAGTGTTAATTTTTAAAAAGCAGGAATAGTATTACGCTGTTTTCTAGTAATCAATTCTAATTTGCCACAACATTTAGGGCAAGTGTAATATTCATTAAATCTATTGTCATAAACTATTTTAGTATTGTTACAACATTCGTATTTGATAGTTTCTTTTTCTGTTGGATGAGGCATTTCTTCATATAGAACCTTTAAATTTTTATCAATCACATAACAATACCTGTGTTTTTTGTTCTAGGTAGCCAAACTCCATGTAATTTTTTTGTAGAACCTCTTGGGTTTATTTTACCATCAGCACAGTAAAAGTCTGTTTTTGAATCAGTAAGACCATAATATTTAAAATTACACACTTGATAAATACTACCTATATGTCTTGAACTATCTGCCAATGTTATAACTGCTCTAATGCCATGTTGTTTTAACATTTTGATACTGTTTCCAAGTAAATATGAAGTTGCATTAGTTCCATTTAAAAGAGGTAGCATACATAATCTTGATAATTCAAGAATACTTTTATCTTGATTATTTACACCAAACCAACCTTTTAATGCAGATATTCCTTGTGGGTTACTATAAGTTGCAACTCCAACGAGTTCTTTATTATTAAAAAGACCATAAGCATATACACTAAAAAATTTTGCATCTTTTAAGTAATGATATTCTTTTACAAAGTTATATGCAGTAATTTTATCTATTTCTTTAATACAAAACAATTCTTTTGCTTTAATTTGTCTATTTTTAAATTTATCTACCAATGAAATATCCATTTTTACCTCCTAAATAATTATCTTATAGGTGCATTATACCACACCTATAAGATAATGTCAATACTTAATCTATACTTTTTAATATTGTATAATCTCTTAAAATTTCTTCCTGTTCTTCACTTTCAATCCACTTGTCATTATTGTCTTTAACACGTTTATTTTGTGTTCTAAAGGCGGTTTTAATTATGTCACCACTCTTACATGGGTGGTTTTCATAATTGTGCTTATTTGCCTTAATAAAGACATTCTCCCCATCATTAACATGATATAATGTAACAAATGGAGTATTGTATTGATTTAACTCTACTTCTGATACAATGTAAATATTATCATCTGCTGATTTATCAATCAATTCTGTATAACCACTAAGCCCTAATTGGTAAGCAATTGTTTCAAGTAATGTAATAGGTTTATATACATACTTTATAGAAACGAAATCAACAATTCCTTGGTAATTATTTAGAACATATTCCATTAAAGAATCATTATCAATTTCTTTGAACATTTTTTCTGTTTCTTTACCACAAAATCGTGTAATCTCATGTATATTTAATCCAAAGTTTACACACTCATCTTTCTTTAATTGTTTACACTCTCTTAACCTTTTCATAATAGAATCAACATCATTATAAATATTCCATTGATTTATTACATAATTAACATCCCCATATTCAGCAAAATAATCTAACTTGAATAAAATATCAATACTCTTTTTATTCAAATCACTTTGTAACAAATCTTTAAAAATAAAGAACAATCCGTCATATTCATTTTTATGTTTGCTCATATTGTATAAAATTTGTGGTGCTACCTTTTGCATATTCTTTACACTTGCCATAGTTTGATTGATACAATTATTTTCTCTATCAATAGAAAATTGCCTATTATCGTCACCAAAAGCAATAGGTTTTAATTTGATACCACGTTTAAGCATTTCTTTCTTTAATGCAGTCACTTTATCCTTATCACCTTTATTAGTGTATCTTTGTAATGTTACTTTATAAAATTCTAATGGGTAATAAGCCTTTTGCCAAGCAAGTGTAACACTATCAATAGCCATACAATAAGCATGAGCAGAATTGAAACCATAAGAAGCACTATCCTCAATTACTTGCCATACTTTTTCAGCCATTTTCATAGCATTATCTTTGTCTGTTGTTTCTTTTGTGTTAAGTATAGCTTGTGCAAAATTAGGAATAAACTTTTCTTTTGCTTGTGTAATCACATAATGTTTCTTTTTGCTAATAGCTTTAATGATTGTATATGTTTCACTCATAGGAAATCCTGCAAATCCTAATACTTTCATTAAATGCTCTTGATATAAAATAAATGAACTTGAACAATATTGGTCTTGAATAAGGTCATCAAAAGCCTTTATTCCATAATCAAAGTGTTTACGTTGTTCAAATGTTTTATACATTGATTGAAATGATGGTCTAATTCCAGCTACAAATTGTGTCAACTCTGAAATGTTCTTTGGTTTAAATCTCATAACTTTTTCAGTAGACTTTTGCTGTTCACATTGGTTTACACACATTGTATAACCATTAGCATAAATATCCCAAGTCTTATTATCATTGTCAATCTTAGCAAGCAATTCGTTTACAGATAATGGTTCAATTCCTATCTCTTTATAAATGTCATATGTCAATCCAATAGAATCTACAATGAGGTAGTCCTGTTTCAACATTCCGAAAGCATCAATAGTACCACTTTCAATAACCGCAACAAAAGTTTCTTTAGCTTTATCTCCTTGTGATTCAGATTTTACCATGATAACGCCAACTTCTTCTACAACATCAAAGTCTGCACAAATTGTGCCGCAAGGATGTGCTTTCAAATTATCTACAATTCCCATGTATTGTTGACAACCATCAATTAAATATCCATATTTTTCTTTATCAACATAATCATAAATATCAATAAATTCTTTTTCATCATCATCTGCGTGTTTTAAAGCATTTTCATATTTACTAATTTGCTTTGTTACCGTATTGGCTAATTGTGGGTCAAGGTTATATGCTCTTGAATACATTTTAAATGCAGATTTATAATGCAATGTGCCTAAAGCCAATAGGTCAAATGTTCCTTCTTCTCCAATTATATCTTTTTGCGCTTGTATAAATGGTTCTCTTGATGATACATTATGGTCAATGTCTGGTGGTGTGTGAGACTCCAATACTCTTTCTTTTGTTAAAAATCTTTCAGAATACATAAGCACTGGTGAATTAACTTTATCTACTTTTGTAAATCTAAATAATTTATTCAGATAACAAGATACTCCGCTACCTCTACCACTAGGAGTCAATATACCACCATATTCGTCAATTCCACGTTTCATTATTTCATAAGTATCAATGAAATAATCAGCCATGTTACATCCTTCAATTTCGGCTATATCATGCTTAATTTCTTTAATATATTCATCATACTTATCTTTGTTAATATCATTAGATTGTCTTTCCCATTCATATCTAAGGATATTCTCAAATACTTCATTTCTTTGTTCTTGTGTTAAATCACGATATTTTTTAGCTACGGGAACTTTTAATGACCTATCCAATATAATATCATCAAATGTAAGAACAATATTAGTATTCTCTATTGCTTCTGTAATTTCTTCATCACTTAAAATTCCTTGTTCTTTAAATCTATTAAAGAATATTTCGTAGCTTGGTAAATCCATATACCAACCTTGTTCATCTTCATAACTAATCTTATTAGATTTTAGCAAGTCATCTCTATCTGCCATTTGTGATTCAGTAATAACATGACTATCAGTTCCAGCTATAATTGGAATGTTGTATTTATAATGCAATTCCATAATATGAGCATTTATCTCTTTTTGTGCTTGTGTATTATGTGGTTGCACTTCAAGATAAAAGTCTGTAAAATGATTAAATAATTTAAGAACAATTTCATCAATTTTTGAATAGTCAACTGTATTTGTACTATCAAATGGTAAATCTCTATAATCTATTGTATATTTATTCCAAAAGGCAATACAAGCCGATGTAACGAATACATCATCTTTTGGTAATGATAAAAGAATATCTAAATCCATTCTATTCTTATAATAATACCCAGTTTTAAATGACTCATAGATTGCTCTATTTATTTTCTTACGACCATTTTCATTCTTTGCTAATAAAATAATATGACAATTACTTGAATCAGAAGAACTTCTGTCTTTTACCCAATATGCTTCTGTACCAAATACAAACTTGATTGGTTTATAATTATGATTTGATTCAAGATTTTTTTTATTAAATTTTTCAAGGTCATCATAAATCTTAAAATAATTACCTTGCCAACCGTGTTCAACAGTTGAATAAATTGTTGGAATGCCTTGGTCTGCTAATTTCTTATATTCTTTAAAATAATCCATAGGCACAAGTGGAGAATCTTTATTATATCTATGTGATAAACTCGTATGTTTGTGATAATTACAAAATGATAAATTTTTACAATTATTCATTACTGCCTTCCCTTTCCCACCAATAACCATATGCTGATTTTTGTTTTCCACTAATTACACCATTTATATTAGATGAACATATTTTATTATTTTTACAAATTTTAATTGAATTTAAGTATTCAATTGCTTCTTTTGAAGAGTTGAATAATTTAATTTTTTTATGTGTTATTTTATCACACATCCATATTTTTTTCTTTTTTGAAATTGATAAATTTTTATTATGATTTCCATAATTATTATTATATTTTTGTGTGCCCCATTCTAAATTATAATAATTATTATTTAATTTATTTTCATCTTTATGACATACAATTGGATAATTATTTGGATTCTCAACAAACGCTAAAGCTACTAATCTATTTATACGATATGTTCTCATATCATTATTCCCATATCTTAAAGTTATTTGTTCATATCCATATTTATTTATATGTTTTGTAAGCCATTTATTTGTATTTGTTGACCAAACATTGCCATCATTTGTTATATAAAACATTTTTGAATCATCTATTGGTTTAATATATGTATCATCAAGTAAATTTGGTACTAATTTCATAACTCATCCTTTAACTCCTTTCTATATTTATTCAATTATACCACAAAAGACCACTTTTGTCAAGTGGTCTTTTAACTCTATTTTAATCCATTAAAAATATGTGCAATAACATCAATAGTCCAACCATTCCCAATACATTTATATCTTTGTGTATCAGACAACCCTTCTGTATAATTATCTTGTAAAGTTTGTGCTCTTTCACATTCGATTGGTGTTGGTTTATAATATTCACCATTTTCATATTGAATATTAGTTGCTCCACTATTTGAAATATTTTGTCCTGTCATTAAACATCTCATTTTTTGGTCTAAAGTTCTAATTGCTTTGTGTGCTTTTTCATATGCAAGAGTTCCTTCTTTTTTATTATTTAATCTATCTGTTATATTATATTGTTCTTTTTCTTCTGTTGGTTGAACAATATCTTTTAAAGTTAAATCTTTGTTCATTGGTTGTGTTACATTTGGAATGTTTGTCCAGTATAGTCTTTTTCTACTTTGTGCAGAAAGTAATTTACTATCAATCATAATAGGTTCTACACCTAATGCTTTAGTAATAACATCTTGCCATTTTTTGCACATCTTTACATTTTCTAACAAAAAATATTTTGGTTTGCTTTCTTTTAATAATCTTACATATTCCCAAAATAAATAAGAATATCCATCAAATTCAAATCCTTTTTCTTTCAAATCTAAATATTGTTCAAGTGATGTAATCTCTATATTGTCTTTTGTACTTGCTCCATTCATTCTTCCGGCAAACGAAAAATTTTGACAAGGACTACCACCAATTAGCAAATCTAAATAACCATTATATTGTGTTCCATCAACATCTCTCACATCTCCAATTTCTGTTATATCATTCCAATTTTTCTGTGCTATTTTAATTGCATAATCACAAATTTCACTGGCATGATAACCATTGACTTTAATCCCAGCTCTATCTAAAGCACATCTACCCCCCCCAATTCCGTCAAAAAGACTTAATACATTTAATCCATTTTCATTCATTTTTTATATCTCCTTTCATATTAAAATTATGTCACAACTAACATAATTCATCAATTTATGTTAATTATAACATAAAAAGGAGCTTTTGTCAAGCCCCTTTTACAATTAATTTCCTTTCTATGCCATATAATATCCTTGTTCTTGAATCTTATCCCATTCTGACTTATGATACCATAAAATACGGTATTCTTCTACACCCATACAATTAACTAATACTTTGATTTCCAACATAGGGTCAGTTTCAACAAAATTTGGGTCTTCTTCTTGCATACATTTTTCCCATTCTTTAGTAACATCTACAACTGAAATTACCTTTTTAATGTAATGCTCTAATAAATTCATTTAATCACCAACCTTAATAATATGCTTAAATTGCTTCTCATAGAAATCAAGATACAATTCTTTAGCATCGCCATTATATGTTGCTTCAATAAATTTAGGGTAAATAAAACCATACTTTGTATTTCTTACAATAAGCATAGCTTTGTTATTTTGAATTGTATGATTAGCCCATACAATAATTACTTTTAAGTCATCATTTGTTTCATCATTGTTATGAAAATAATCTGCATCTTTAATTTCTTGATAACATAAATCTAAAAATTCCATTGTGTCCATGTTATTCTCTACTCTCCTTTCAATAAAAGGAGTGAATAAAATACTCACTCCTTTTCAGTTAAATATTACCACTCAACTCCTCTTTGTTGAGCAAACGCAACAAGATTATTATAAATACTTTCAAGTTCTACAAGTTGATTGGGTCTTGCATCTGTAACCTTTACACCTTCTCCTAACTGAGATTCTACAATTCCGATTGTTTCATCTGGATAAACTTCAAATAAAGCTGTAAGAACTGGCTCAATACTTTCAATATAATCATCCTTAGTATAACCACTTGTATTTCTTGCAAATGTCACCAAATCTGCACCTTGTTCTTCTGCTGATTTCTTTTGTGCGTCTTCAATAGCTTTAATGATATTCTCAGCAGTAAATGGATTTACAATAGGAACAATATCAAATCTTGAACCGCTAAAGAACTTGTCTGTTCCAACGCAATATGCAACTGACATAACTACTTTATTTGTTTCTTTATCTGTACCTTGCCCTTTGATATAAAATCTAAAATCTGTTAAGTCTCTAATGAAACGTGTAGAGTCTTTTACATTAGAAGTTCCTTTTGGCTGAATATACGTACTACCATCATCTCTTTCAATGACTTCACCATGACTTATAAAAATAATTGTATAACCATAAGAGCATAATCTGTTAATATCATTCTTAAATGCAGTTCTATACAAAGTATAGCCATTTGGATTTCCTTTTTGTGCTTGTTGTACTTCTCCCACATCTCTACAACCATATTCTTGAGCCACTGCTTGCTTATAAACATCAGCAATATCTTCTACACAATCAAGAATAATTGTTTGGAATTTTTCTTTCATTTGGTCAAGGGTTTTTTCATCTGTTAATTGCTTAACAACATCCACAAAATCTTTTTTCCTTGTAATGGGAATCTTATATCCTTTAATTGCCGAACCACCAGCTTCTCCCATTAACAACAAAGGTTTTGGAAATCTCATAGCTTGCTTTGTTTTTCCTACTGCATTTTCATCAGAATAAATTTGTATTTTGAGTCCGTCAAGATTATATGCTACACCAGTTTCTTCCAAACCTAATAAGTTTAAATTTGCCATCTTTTATTTACCTTTCTATATTCACCAATTCTCTAAAAGGGCAGACATTACATCTGCCCTATATCTTATCTTAGAACGGAGACTTCTTTGTGCTTGCCGAACCAAATGGATTAGCCTTTGCACCACTAGAACTTGCTCCCTTTGGAGAACTCTTAGGCTTATCCTTATTCTCTTTAGCGGTCTTCACCATGTTGTCAATCTTAATGTCACGTTCATTCAGTGCTTGCTTCATATCTTCGGGATTGATATAGTATTCAGATTCTTCTTCGTAAGCGGTATCACCACGGAACACACTATATTCAGTAACGCTAAATCCACTTACCATGTGTGACTCTCTACGACCAAATCCACCAGTTGTAGGCTTCTTAGCTCCTACTTGCTTAGTAATAATCTCATAATATAGCTTTACAGATTGACCAGCTTCATAGAATGAATTGAAATCATCTGCAAGGTCAGCTTCTACAATAAATGTAAAAGGTGTAGTTTCAGCATTACGATTGAATGTATAAAGTTCAACCTTTAATCTGCCCGTTTCTTCTGCATCCTCACCCTTTGTTTCAGGAATAATGCTACGAATAATGCCACTGATTTCACAGTCTGCACTATCCTCTTCGGGAACACCAGTAGATGTAATTCTAAATCCATTTACTTGTGTAATAGACTTAAATTCATATGTGTCCTTATTAACATATTCGTTCGCAGATAGGATTCCATCAATCTTAACTCTTGTAGGCACTTCCCCATCCTTTGCATTATTCTTAGGAATATAATTTTCAAGAACAGTCTTTAAGGACTTAAAATTTGAATTGTCGATAATCTGTCCATTCTCATCTAACTTCTTCTCACTTGCAGGGAAGAAATCTACACCAATCGCATTTCCCTTTACATCTACAAGAAACATAGGATTTTTAAAGTCCTTCTTTGCCATCTGTTGACAAGTTACCTTCTTTTCAACTCCATTTGCTCCCTTTAAGGTAACTTCCTTTGTAATCTCTTCAAGATTCATTTCAAGTAATTCACCGATAACCTGTGCATTATTAATACTAGCCTTAATTTCACTCATTTTAATTCTAATTCCTTTCTTCTCTTAAACTTTTTATTATGTACTTATCTATAATATCACTCCGAAGAGACAATAAAATAAATGTATAACTTAATCTAAGGCATCTCACCCTTAGTCATTCTCTGTCTTCCATTATGTGATGCATAATTACAGTATTATTATTGTTGATGTAATCAGCAAGGTCAATAACATTCATTTCATCTAAATCAAGAATACAATAATTCTCTAAATCAACTACTACAATGCTTTCCAAATTATTAATTCCCAACAAAGTTTGATGAATAATGTCACATATATCATCCTTTTGAATTATTTCCCACATTTTTATTTTCTCCTTTTGCCACTTTTTCAATTATATCTTTATTTTTGATATTGCTTTCAATAAAAATTTTTAATTCTTCCATGGTACTTCCTTCGTTAATCTTATCAAGATATAATTGACTAGCAGTTTCAAAGCCAATAACAATATTCTTAATGAAGTTTTCCTTCAAACTGTTTTCATAGTGATTAATAATATTTGCCATTGCTTGTTTCTTAGTTGGTTTCTTTGATTGCTTACTTTGCGTAGCCATTACTGAACCACCTCATCTCTGTCACACACTGGACACAGCCATTCAGTAAACCATTCTCTGTTATTGTACTCTAGTTCATCATGGATTTCACAATATTCATAAGGTTGTAGCTTTGCACCACATTCAATACAATACTGCTCATAATTGAACCAATGCAAAATTGCTTGTTTTAGCTTGTCATTATTAGTATTATGGTATAAATAAAAAAGAATATCTTTTGTTAATTCTTTTCCTTCTTCACCATCTTTACTATAATAATCTGTAATTGTTTCCACTACTTCAATGGAAAAATCTTCCATATTTATCTCCTTTCTATTTTATTAAAGTTAAGGTCTTGATTGAAAGCCCAATAAAGGGCTTTCAAAAGGAGGTAAAAAATGAAATTCTCAAATATTAGATTTCCAATCAAAACCTTAACTTTTATATGTATTATATCATATTATTTAGTTGTTGTCAAGCATAATTCTTTAAAATATGGTAAAGTTTCAATCCAATCACAAAAGTCTTGCCACTCTGGAAGCCTATGGAACCTTCTCTGCTGATATATCGTCTTTAATTGTTGATAATTTGTAGTCATTCTTGCAGTTAAATACATACCGCATGGATTGCTATAAAGAATTTCTAAATACTTTACTTTGGCAATTTCTTGTAGTGCAAATTTATCCCCATCTGTTGCTACTTTAATCTTTTCTTGTAAAGCATTATAGTCTTCAACCTTTTCTTTAATGACATCAATACATCTTTGGTCTGTGTATCTAATGTATGCTTTATCTAAATCAAATTTTGTAATCTTGTGCATTGTAGATTGACTTGATACAAAATCAATAAAATGATAACGTTCTACTTCAACTGATAACTTGGGTGTAAACTTCCAATCAAATTGAACTACAATGCCCTTTAAAAAATTATCGTGTCCAGTTCCAGTTTGAACATTTCCAAGCTGTCTTGTTCTATCAGTGATTTCATATGTGCATTTATTAGTGTCAACAGCCATAGGATATTTACTTGCTTTGATTGATTCACCGATACCATACACTTTAATATCACTAATTATATCCTTAAAATTATCTAAGTAAATTTCACTCATCAATCTTCCTCCACAATATTAACAATTCTACCATCATTCACAATCAATCTCTTACCATTTTCATAAAATCTTTCACAATCTTCTAATGTAATATTGTCTAAATCAATTACTTTGCTATAATCCATATAATCTCCTTAATAAATCAATTCAATTTCATCCCAACTCCAACATAAATGTTCATTTTCTTCATCAATAGCGTTCATATATTCCTTGTCAAATGTAACTGAGAAGAAAAATCCTTTTTCTTTCATAGTACAATCATAATTAACAATTCCTTCTTTGCCAACATATTCGTCTAAACAAACATATTTATCTTTTCTATGTGGTTCAACATTGATAATACGAACTCTTTGACCTTTCTTAATTGTTCTTCCAATTAAACCTCTACCTTTTGTTACAGTCTTATCGGTAAAATCCATTCTATCAATACAGTTATCAACAGCGGTCTTGAAATTAAAATCATCATATTTTTCATAGCGTGATGTGCTTGATTCAGAAACTAATTTATTATCAATATAATATTTTGCATTAGTATGTTTTCCGTCTTCACAAGTAATAATCAGTTTATAATTATGCAATGGGTTTAATAATTCAATCATATTACATTTACTTTCTCCAATGTATTCTCCATGACCATTTTTAATGCCATAATGACTATCACCCCAACCATTTACATTATCATCCCATTTAATAACAGCATCTTCTCCGCTAAAACCAACAACCGTACCTTCATCTCCTGCTTTAGTGTCGAACCAAGTTTCCCCTGTTGCAACAATTCTATCTCCTACTTTTAACTTCATCAATTCTTCAAATGTCATTTCTTAATCCTCCTTTAATATAATTTTATATTGAAGTCATACTCCCTACCACAAACTTCACTACAATCAGCCCACTCCTACGATTGTTCACTCACTAAACTTTTAAAGATTTAAGTTTTGCATCATAACTTCGCTTGTTAAAGTTTTAGTCAATTAAAAGCTACGAAAAGTTTGACTTCATTCATACAATAGGACTCGAACCTATATCGTCACCTTCTTAGGCAAGATGCTATCTCCTAATTACACCATATATGAACCCCACAATCAAAATGCCTACTACATTTCCCTCCCATTTCATTTTATTCCCTTTATTCTTCGGAATCCCTCGGACATTAAGATTGCAAATAAATTATTATTTCGGTTTAATCGACCTCACCTTAAACGGGGTTGTTCATCAACTCACATGGAACAGTTCTACCATTTTCTGCACGTTTAACGACACGCCCAAACTCCAACTGCCAAGTCATTACATATAGCCATGGTGCATTGTAGGACTCGAACCTACATTTCTCCTTCATAAGGGAGCGTTTTCTCCTATTAAACTAAATACCTATATGTTTCGCACCTTCCTTGTACTTCGGTTGATGCTAAAGCACAGCTTGGATTTGAACCAAGAGTATGAGTGTCTATCGTTTCTCATGTGTTACCATTACACTACTATGCTCGTAATACCTTTTATTTATAATCTTTTGAATGATATGGCATATTATATTTTTTACACCATTTTCTTACCGCATTATCTGTGACATTATACATAGTCCCAACTTTTGTAAAATTACCTTTATTATATATTAAATCACTATACAATTTTTCTTTATTTGGTATGTTAATAGCCATTATTTCTTTTCTACAATCAAAACAAATTTTTCCTCTTCCCGACATTTTGTTTCCACATTTAGGACAAATAAGATTGTTAATGCTATAGCAACCATATACTCCGTTATTTTCATTAACAACAAATCTTTCTTTATGTTGAGAATTTAACATTCCATGATATGTAATATGACTTTTATTACTATCAAATATCATTAAATTATCATAATTATTATTAGTTTTATCAAAATCTATGTGATGAACGACTTCTTCATCTTTTAATTCTCTTCCTATTTTTTCTTCTGCTTTTAATATATGTTCATATATACATCCATTATCAAAGGCTCTATGATGATTTGGCATATAAACACATTCATAACCGTTAAGTAACATTTTTAATCCTTTCTATTTTTAGTACGCCCACTGGGATTCGAACCCAGACTGTGCCTTGTTAGGGTCTTCGTTTTATAAGAACTCGGCTTTTCCATTAAGCTATGGGCGCATGTGAGGTTTGTAGCTTTCACTACCATGTTTTATTTTTGATGGGCTAAACCTCAAAGTGACCATCTAGTTAGGAGCGACCTAACAGCCTTTTGCTTTATATGTGTATTATACCACACATATTAACATTTGTCAACTACTTTTTTACAGAAACATGATAACCTTGACTTGCATAATTCTTCTTAGCTGTGTCCTTGTCAGAACTCTTAATCACAACTTCAAACATCTCTACAATCCCATTGTCGAGTTCTTTTCTACACACTAAAACGCTTCTTCCTTGCTTTTTCATTGTTTTTATCTCCTTTCTTAACTATATATGTATTATACCATATATTCTATTAAAAGTCAACCATTATTTTTCATTAAATGGAATAAATGTTTCATAATAATTCTTACATACATAAACATCATAGTCTTTGTCTTCATCAAATTTAAACACAAATACCATAGTGTCTCCACTTCCAGTAAATCTACACCAATCGTTTTCATCATTAGTGTCAAAGTTTTCAATACATTCTTTTACCCATTTATTAATTGTGTCATCATCAATATGTACTCCATCATTAAATGAACAATAATGTGTTGGAAATTCTACATTGTCCTTAGTCAGCGGAAAGTAATCAGCTAATTCATCAGCATACGTTTCTTCCCCACAACAAGGACACACTACATACCCCATTCCATATGCTCCAACTTGAATATCGTCATCTTCTACTTCAAGCTCGGAATCACAATGTTCGCAAGTAATCTTATAAGTCTTTGGCTTAGATTCCGTTTGCATCATGCGATTGTACTTATCATTCAATACTATCATTCTTCTACCTCCTTGATATAATAAATACTATTCATTGTTTCAATAATATATAATTTATCTTTTTCAACATAATCCCAATGGCAAATAGTTGAACTTCGCATCATTTGTCCACTATAATCATCATATACAAAACAGAATGGCATACCTACGAATAAATCTTTATGAAAAAACTTACCATACAACGAATGGTTAGTTTTAATATAGTTTATTGCTTCTTCTTTAACAACGCCATCTAAATCTGTAATGCCTACAATCTTTAACATTTTTACTCCTTTCTTTGCTTCTTATATTGATAGATACATTCTCTTGCAATCATAGAAATGTTAGGTTTTGCTTGCATATAACAATCCCATTTTTCTAATTTATTACAATCTTTTTCAAAAGCATCTCCTACAGAAATTTCATATTCACATCTACCCCATTCTTGCCATTGAATGATTCTTTCAATTTCTTTACATAACCCTTCAAACCCATATAAAGTATCTTCGCCATGTCTTTCATACTTATAGTTCTTAGGAGAACGTAAATATTTCTTAATAGCCTTTTCAGTATACTCTTGAACATAACAATTTCTAAAAATATTGAATGGTTCAATTTTCTTTGCATTTGGATTATAATTCAATACATAATATTCAAATTGCATAATATCTCCTATTTTAAATACGCTACTTTCATAAATCCATAACCAAGCTTTACTAGCTGAGGAATACTAATGACAATATCTTCACAATTTAAAAAGTCTCTTCTAGTCATTGTGCCTTCATCATAAATAGGGAAAGTATAATGTTCATCTTGAATTTCTTCTAATGTATATCTTTCACATCGTTCAAGATCACTTGTATATCCACCAAAAGAACGAGATTCATCATCATATGTTAAATGACCCCAAAATAATAAACACCCATTCCACATTGCCTTATGCTTATTACATACAATTACATACTTTCTGTCCATATTATCACCTCAGTTTTACTAAATGTTCATTTACAACAGTCCAACAATTAGGTTTAATCTTCATATCCTTAATCCATTGTTCTACACACTTGTCAATCCGATTAGCAAGTTCTAACTCTTGTTCTCTTGTGATTTCAAAACTTTCACTAGCTTCCCCACATTCTTCATATAAATTATCATACATAGATTCAATAATTTTTTCTTCATTACTATTCCATGACAATACTGGTGATTCACAAGTTCCTACATAAATTTCTTCACAAACATCATTAACTGTTTCTTTAGCGTCTTCAATAGCTTCTTGTTCTGTGTTAAAACTTCCATTATAATATTCACCATCAGAAGACCAACAGTATCTTGTCTTATCTACTTTATCAATCCAATATGGAGGAATATCATCACAATCGTTTTCATCAAGCCAACCGCCAAATTCGTGAGCAATTCCTTTCATAATTTCAACTGAATTACCATAACACCCTAAACTTAAAGATGTAGTTTCTGATTTTACCATATCTTCAAGATTATGTTCATTATAATATTCTAAATTTTCATAGGAATTTATATTCTGATAATCATAATGTATATTCCTATTTTCATCACCATCATTAAATCTAATAAATCCACTTGTTATTTTCCACTCATTGCTATTATCATATTTTTCTTTGACCCAATTATATTGATTCAAAGAACCATAATTGTCTTCTCTAATACTTTTACTAATGAATTTATAATGCTCATCAATATAATCAACAATCTGTTCTGCTGTAATGTGTCCTTTTAGTCTTAAAATTGTATCACAACTCATAATCTCACTCCTATTCTACAACCAGTTTAACATCACCAATAACAGACTCAATATCATATGAATTAATATCCTTATAATATTGGTTTTCTTCTAAATCATATAGAATTGGATTTTCATTATATATATTAGTTAAATAAATTCCATAATAACATGGTGTAAATCCTTTATTATTGAATTTTACAAGTGTACCACTTTTAATATTCTCTGTTTTTGTATTAAATTCTACTTTCATATTTACTCCTTTCTAAAACAAATCATCTTTACAAGGTCTATTATAACACTTTATCTCCATTTTGTCAACCATAATTTGCAACTTTTTTTGACCATTCCATTCATTTATGCTTAACTCACCTACACAATCCATTTGTAGTTTGTTGTTACTTGGTTCAATAATAAAAATGTCATTCTCATAATACCCTAACTGTAAATCTTCCTTATCTTTCTTTAAACAGTTGAATATCATAATATCAATACCCTCTTTGTGTAACTTTAATGTCCGTTTGTTCTTACCCATAATAGACCAATCTGATGGTGTAAATGTAATGTTCTTGATATGGAACTTAGGTTTACTAATACCATGCCCCCACAACGCACTGTAAGGCTCAAATAGACCAAATAATCTTGTAGGTATAGATTTTATTGAATAAGACTTTAAAACGTCTATATGGGGCGTATACGAAATCTCAATGGTATTGTAATAGTCTACAAGTGCTTGAATGTTATCAACTTGAATCTGAACACCGCAAGAATCTTCGTGACCACTAGCCCAATCAACTAATTCATTATTGTCCAATTCTTCCCTTAATGGAATAGGACTTCTTAATGAACCAATCATTATATCATCTTTAATAGAACCAACTATCGTAGGCTTATTATCACATAATGTCTTAATCTTACCAGCCAACAATCCACTATAAGAACGTGGTACATCATCACTTGCAAATACAATCAAATTGTTCTGTCCACAAGACAAGATTTTATCCATATTGTTCTGAATTACATTGTCTACAATCTTAATCTGATTTTGATGTGCTTGCTCTACCATATCTAATGTTTCATTTATATCACATTGACCAATAAAAGCAAGAATAAGCTGTTGTTTTAAATCCATATCATTACAACGACATACACTATTTAGTTTAGGAATAATCTTAAATCCAAGGTCACGTTGAGTATATGTATCACTACCAATAAATCTATCAATCATAGCTCCAAGAAATTCATTATTTACACAATCTCTTGTTTCAAGTCCAAAATGATAATATTCTCTATTCTCCATTTCTGACATAATCATACTATCAGATACAAGGCTTAATGATACTAAGTCTATGAAATATCCAGACCAATCTAAATTAAATTGATTGTCTAGTCCTTGTAAGAATTTATGTGTGACCAAAGCACCACTGCCATTTCTTGATACATTATATCTATGGTCTTGATTACTTATAAGATACCCCTTATCAATCGGTGTAACTATGTCATGGTGGTCTAAAACAATAAGCCCAATTCCAAGTCCACATAATTCATCTGCTTGTTCACAATTATTTGTTCCTGCATCGGGAATAATCACAAGGTCAGGTCTTTCTTGCCTAATTCTGTCCATAATATCTTCATCGTCAAGTCCACGTTGCTTACCACTATGAATAAGAATTTTAATAGTCCATTTATCACTTAATTTCATAAGATATTGATATAAAATTACAGTAGAGCATATACCATCTCCATCACCATCTTGAATAATAAACACTGTACTATCTAATTTAGACCAATATTCAATTTCTTGACAAGCATATGGAATATCTTCATATTTCCACCATTCATCAATATATTTGCCAGTTGGATTGAGATATTCTTTCGTATCTTCAACCCCACATTTTTCTAAATATGACTCTATTGTTATAGGCTCATTGTCATATAATTCATTTACTTGCATTTTAATCTCTCAATATTATTTAAAATATTTAATAAAGCATTATAGGTTTCTGTTGAAGCATCTTTGTATAATTCTGTATAAATAATGTCTAATACATTTGTTCTATTAAAGGTTAATTTATTCTCTGAAACAAGTTCTAATGAATTTTCCATATACCAAAGACCATCGATATATTTATCTTCTAAATCAACAAGATAACCATTTACACCTTCATCATCATCACGGTCTACAATTATTCCAATTCTACCAATATCATATACCATGTCCTCATTAGACCATTCATCCATCTTTAAGATTTTAACTTTATCTCCAACCTTAAACTTATAATCACTCATTATCAATTACCTCTACTTCATATCCTAATGCTTCACTAATTTGCGCTAATGTCATCTTATTAGGCTCTTTACGTTCCCAAATACATTCAAGGCAATCATCATCAAACAAACTATTTAGTACATAAGCTTTAGATTCATAAACTTTCATAATATCCAAATCTTCATTATGATATTTATTCTCATTCAATTCTTCATCATATGTTGTTGCAAACCATCTATCAATTTTAGAAAAAATTAGGGTTGATTCATTAAGATTCCTTCTTAACAAATATCTATTTCCGTTTCTACACTCAACAATCATACCTTCTTTTAGTTCCATTTTGTTATCCTCCTTATATTCTACAACTGGTAATTTAACTTTCAAGTCACTGTTCATATTTCCATAATTTAAACACAAATTTGAATCACAACGATAATAAGTGTATTCTTTATACCGTTTCCAATTAGTTTCGTTTTCACACGAACGCTTCCAACTTATGCCATGTTTGTAACACTCTTTTATAAATTCCTTTGCTTCTACTTCTGCTTTACAATGAGCTTCAATTTTACCATTCTTAAAGTCTTCCCAATTAAATTCCATTTCTATTCCTCCTTTTCTTCTAACAAATCAATAATTACATTTGTTTTAAACACATATGTTTCATTGTTTTTATATTTAGACTTTTTTGACAAATCAGAAATTGAGTTTAGAGATTGTAACTCTTCTTTAACAATTCTCCTTTGTTCACTGATTTCTTTTAATTTTTTCATTAGTTTTGCACTAATAATTGCGTCACATTTCTTCATTTCAATATAGTGCAAAATATCCTCTCTTTGCAAATCATATTCAGATTGTAATTTTGTGAGTTCTGACTTTCTTTTGTCTACTTTATCTAGGAAATTATTATATTCTAAAATCCATTCAGCACCTTTACAGGAGTGTTCTTTTTCTTGTAAAATTTTATTGTTCATGTTCTACCTCCAACTGATATATGTATTATATCATATCAATCAATGTTTGTCAATACTTCTTTCAAATTATTTAATGTTTCTTGTTCTTTTTTAACTTTTTCTTCTTGCCTACTAATAATCCTTTTCACTAATCTTTTCTTATAGTATTCTTCTCTTCCCTTAAGACAATGATAACATTCACCATATTTCCCTTTAATATGTTGAGTAGCATAATTACAATCTAAATCTTTAATCTCCCAAGTTCCATCATAATACACAATTACTTCTGACATTTCTCTCATAATTTAATTCTCCTTTTTGTTTAATCTGTCTTTCTTCCTTGGAACACCCTATCTTCGTGCTTGATACAAAATTTATATAATTCTTTCTTTAATTGTTCATCTTTTACAATTATGCACTTGTCTTCTTCACAATTCAAATCTGAAATAAAATATGTATCTTTATAAAAGTCTTTCATATTTAATTTTAATAAAGTACTCGGATGAGCAAAACATATTGTTGCTGTTTTTGAGTAAATATCATATACGGTATTTAACAAATCATCTAACTCTTTCATTTACTTTCCTTCCTTTCCTCTTCATTTGATAAACCAATTATAACATAAAAATCCAGTCTTGTCAACTGGATTTTTAATAAATTTAGAAATTAACATTTGCTAATACATCATTCAATTCTTTCTTAGTTGTTTCGCCCAACTCTAAATCAAGAATAATTTGAGCAATCTTGTCATCACGCTCTTTTTTTAATTCATTCACTAAAGCATACCTTTGATCTCTTCTTTTGCTATCACCTAAACGATAAGTGCTGTAACTAATAATATTATAATTCCTTTCTTCTAACATACCATATTTTTCTGCAATTTGTCTTGCCTTAACATTTGTTTCATCAACTAATGTTTGAATTTCATCAATCATCTTATCATAATCTTCTTGATAATCATTAGGAATTGAATTAAGCTTCTCTTGACACTTCTTTGTTACCTCTCTTGTGATATAATCCTTAATTACTCCTGTTACTCTCATAGTTTAAATCTTCATATTCAATTTTTAATTTATCTACATTGATAGGATTGTTTTGCTTATCAGTGCAAAACATATCTAATGTTCTACTTGTTGATAAATCAATATACTGAAATACTTTAATATTCTTTGGATATTTACTGCCACGACCTTTAATAATATGTATGACATTGTTTGGATAAATTGTATTACCAAATGATTGTTCATTATTTTTACAATTCCACTTAGCAATAGCAGATTCAAGTTGTGATAGTTCTTTCTTTGTTGGAGGCAACATAATCATTGTTCCATCTGTTTTACGCACTTGGGATTTACCACCAGCTAAACAAGATTCTGTTGGATATTCCATATTATCTTCTTGCCCATTTGTTTGAACGGCAGAAATTAAACTAACTCCGCATTCACGTTGTACTTGTTTAAGCCTATCTGTTAATGCAAGCAATACCATATCTTCTCTTTGTGGCACTTTTGTTTCGCTTGATATTTCTTTACTTACGAACCCATTATTACTAATGTAATCATAACATATTGTTTTAACATTCTTATTTAAAGCATAGTCTTTAATTGTTTCAGTTAAACTTTTTGTCGTAAATTCTGGGTCGTCACAAATGTATAACTCACTATCAAGGAGAATTTCATTTGCTTTATCAACTCTTTCTTCTTCCCCCTCTTCATAACTACCATCAATAATATGATTTCTTGGAACACCACTTATCCATGCAATAATCATAGGGTCAAGTTCATCTCTTAAATCAAGTTCTGTATTTATAAATAATCCAGCACCCTTTCTTGATTTATTTTTAACATAGCATTGTTTGTTTAAATCATAACATTCTTTAATTGTAGCTTTACATAAATCACCCATAGAAAGAATAGATTTACCACCACCGCTTTTTGCTCCACGAATGATAAAACCATACATACCTCTATAAATACCATTGAGATATTCTGATTGAAAACTATTGCCAATCAAAGGTGATTCTTTGAATCTTTCTTTAGATTCCATAAAATCAGTTCCAGCTACATATTCTTCCTTTACACGTTTAACATTAAATTGTCGTTTAATTCCAACTTGTAATCCTTCATAATAGTTAATAATATCCTCAATGTTATATTGGTTCAAATTCTCAAGCTGACTTTCTTCGCTCTTATCTTCATCATAGAATTTCTTAATGTCAAACCCTTTTTCTTTATAAGCATTAAGACAACTGAATTTTCTAAACTCTGTATAATAGTATTCAAAGTTATCAACATCTGTTAATTCAATA
Source organism: uncultured bacterium (assembly GCA_905215145.1). Next base: position 81,219 of record CAJMOW010000002.1, read on the forward strand.
ACTGTTGCTATATAATCTTCAAAATTGTTATCCTCTAACACGTTATATTCACTTACAAAAGGCTTAACAAACTCGTCTATATCTATAATACTAACGCTTTTACAACCGTTTAATGCCAAATTATATATCGTAGCATATAATATCTTTTGAAATAATATAGTCCATTCATCTTTATCAAGTGGATATTTTGAATCAAGCGTTAATTCGGGTCGTTGTAAATAGCAACCAAGTAAACGGTCATTCACTGTATGATTACATATCATAATCTATCTCCTAAATAATTATTGTTTTAATATCGTCTTTTCTTTCAATATCACACTCATCTATGGTTCTTGACCCATAATAATACCCTCCACCATCTGCGTATTGAGCCTCAATTTCATAATATAATATATTTCTTTCTTTTGCGAAATCATATAATTCTTGTACTGTCATTTTTCTCCTTTCTCCTTTCTTAATGTTTAATATAAGCAACCATAATGCCATTTTTGTATATAATAATAAACATTACATTTCAGCTTCTTCTTCAAGCCATTCAATTTCTGCTTTTAAGGCATTTTCATAAGACGCATATTCTCCATTGTCGGTTTTCAATAGACCCGTCACACGGCTAAATTTTAATCTATCGTCTGCCATTTCTCTTATCATAATTTTTTCAAAATTTTTCATATTTCATTCTCCCAAATAATACAAATCACACCATCTTCTCTAAATGTTTTCCTTACTTCCTTTTCTAACAACTCATTAGGAATACTACCGGAATTCTGATAATCAATTCCATATTCATACAATCTTGGTGTAATTGTCATATTCTTACAGATACTTGGACATAACCAAAATCCTTTACTGTCATGTTTATGTTGATTGCAAAACTCTTTTACTGTCATGTTTTATCTCCCTTATTTCATTATTGCCATTACAGAATATTCTATCTTATTTAATATCCGTTAATCCAATCAAGATATTCTAGTGCAAGCCAATTTTTGAAACATTGATTTTGTCTACACTCTCTGTAATCATGTTTTTTGCCACAATAGTTTTCACAATTCTTACACATTTCATACAATTCTGGACTTTCCTTTTTTCCAAAGGAGTCAGAACAATGCAAGTTTCTTTGATATACTTCTTCCAGTTGCTTTTCTGTTTTTGTTCTTATTGCCATATATTTTTCACTTCTTTCTATCTCAATTCATTCAAATCAATATATTTCTTTTTCTTGCCACTACAACTTTTCTTAATCACTATTTCATTATCAGTAAAATCAAACTCATCAATACTCTTTTCAATCTCTTTAGTCTGATTGAAATATTTTTCGGCTTCAATCCCATAAAACGGAAGCAATGATAAGATACTGCCATTTGATTCTTCTGAAAATAGATTAAGCTCCAATACTTCATACATATAGTATAGGATATATTGTAATGTTAAATAAGACCATACTTCATGTTCTTGTAAGATGTTTTTCGTCTGTGCTCCTATAAGTTGCCAAGGAATTTCTGATTTATCATATCCATTGTCAGTATATATCTTTACTATATAATCAGTATAAACCCTTCTATCACTTGGGTCAATCGGTTCATATTTAGCTTTTGCTTTGTTTCTTTTAACCATAACCTTATTATAACATTCTTCATTACAATAATAACTTGCTTTACCTACTTTATAAGCGGTATCTTTATCAAGTTGTTTACCACAACAACGACATTTCGGCATAGTCTTAACCTCTTACCATAATAAGAATGTTACTTAAATATAAAGAATACCAAACAAGATAAAAACTACTTAAAATAAAAATAATTTTAATGATAACATTAAACCAATTCTTTCTACCCCAAATAATTCCCATAAAAAAAGTAAATAATCCAATTATCAACAATACAATATTACATAAATTCATAATTATTTTCCTCCTTATAATTCAATTCCTTCAATTTCAGCTCTATGCTCAAGAATTTTCATGTATCCATACATATTCCATATCTGTTCATTATAAACTTCTCTATCACAAGTAGGCTCAAAATCAAGCTCTCCATTGTCCCATTTCTCACACATAGTCTTTAATTTTTCATAGCGAATCTTTAATTACCAATATTCTGCCTTAAATCTTTCTTTGTAATCATTACTTAACATTAACTGTACTGTATCTAATAGTTCCATATCTTATCTCCTTTCTATAAATACATTATACCACATAATTTACTCATTGTCAAGTTCAAGTTTATCAAACTCAAAATTGTTTCTTAAACTAATTTCTGATGCAAAATTCAGTAAAATATCTATTTCTTCTTGTTTAGTAACATCAAATATTACATGACAATCATATACATAATAATGACCAGTAGGTTTAGATATTTTTATAATATACTCATGCCCGTTCCTTAGACCATTTCTTGACTTATTCTTATACTTTGCTTGCATTATCCACCTCTGTATGTTCACAAGTCCATACACTTGTCTGCATCTGTATAGGACTTGATTTCATAGGACAATCTACACAACCATCATGTTCTGCACACATTTGTAATATTTGACTTTGTTCTTGTATCATTTGACCCATATCAATATTAATTTGCATAAGACAATTCTCCTTTTGGTTTATAATTATAACTATGCTGAACAATAGACACAACAATTTTCTTACCACAACAAGTGCAATATTTACCTATATAATCATCTTCACTAATTTCTTGATTGCAACAACCAGTTTTATAACACTTGTTATTAATATCATAAAACCATATACAATAATCAATCATTCAATCACCTCAATTTCTTCGCATTGCAAATCTTCATCGTAACATACATAATCAAATTTTTTATCTACAAATTCTACAATATTCCCGTCATTGTCTTCGTGTTCTTCAATCCATTTGTCCATTGCTTTTGTATTTGCAAAATATCCTAATGTAATGTCATGGTCAATATAATCATCATAATAATCATCAACATATCCATCTTCATCAACATAATCACTTGGAATATATTCTTGTTCTAGGTAATACAATCTATAAATCTTCATTAAAATGCACCTTCCATAGTTAATCTATTTTCGTTTGAATCATTATAAAAATCTAATGCTTGCTCGCAATTACAACCCTCACATGAAACATATCCATTTGGCGTAATTTGTTCACAAGGAATTTCACCATATTCTGTACAACTACAATATTCACAAATAACACTTGGATAATCATATTCTTTCATACTACAACTTCTCTCCTTTCAAATAACTTTTCCCATACTTCTTTGCCTTGGTCAACTGGCGAATCTTTGTACCCTAAGAATCTATCCTCATCATTATCCCATACAACTCCTATTTCTTGAGCATACGGTCTAATCATATCAATAATTCTATCAACCTTTTCACGATACTTTAAGAACTCTTTAGTATATTCACCATTTATCATAACATTTTCATACTGCCTATCTAATGCTATGATAAACTTATTGACACCGTACTTTAATAACAATTTCAATTTAGCCTTTTGTAAATTCATACCAAACATGGCAACTGATATATTATAATCATAAAATCCATCTATATGAATAACTGATTTAGGGGCTTCAAACAATATAGCAGTTCTAGTCCGTTCAATATCAGCTTTATTCATGTTCAGACCATATAATACAAGCCCCATTTGAAATTTATACTCTGTACCGTCTAACATTCTCAAATGGTCGTATTTGAAGCCATTATCAACCAATTCGGGATTAGTGTTTCTATCATGTGTACCTACTAAATTTCCCTCGTCATCATATATAGGTATTACCACTTGTTGTAACCTATTATACCACCTTATATCAAATTTGTCAAGTGACTCTTTTGTCATACCTTCTTTTAGCCACGGTTCGTAATAGCATGGTGTAAGATAATTCAAAATTGACTTGTCATAGATTTGATTTGTTGCATTAGAATAATTTTTAGTATATTTCAACAAACTGTTTTGCCATTTGTATATATTAGTATTGACTTGCTTAACTTCTTCCTTGAAATTGAACTCTATACCTAACTCGTTACATAGCCATTTTAATGATTGATATGTGCTACATGGTTCTCCTAATAATTCTCTACGCTTCTTAATTAAAGATAACAAAGAATACGAACAACTACATTCTGAAAAACAACAGAAAGACCTAGTTTCTTTATTAAATGCAAGATTATATCCACCACCATTTATATTGTGACATATAGTGTTATATCTATCACCACGTTTATTAGCGCCTAATCTACGCATAATAATTTCATAATCATCTAATGTCATACGTTCATATAATAGTTCATATATGAAATTTTTAAATGCTTCATATTCTTGTTCTGTCATAACTAATCTATCTCTATAGTTTTATTTCCCAATTCTTTTGTTATATCTGTAATTTCAAACTGTTTTTTAGTTCTAGGAGCATAACCATTTTTCTTATCTTGTTCATTTTCCCAATCAATATTACATTCTTCCCAAAACTTATTTAATGCTTCTTTTTTATTATTTGCTTTATTAAGATAAAATTTATGATAGGCACAAGTATCTTCAATTAAATAAATTTTCTCTTTCATAATTATTCCTCCTCTTCAACATAACCACACATCATATCACAAAATTCTTTATCCTCTTTAGTTGCATATAGCATATAATCATTTTCTATACAATACTTGCAAAACACATTACCAACGCAATCAAGCCATCCACAATCAAAACATTTCATAATATTCTCCTATGCACTAAAACACTTATCCATGATATAATTAGTGTTATCTTTATTATATAAATCTTTACAAGCCTTTATAAATTTATGAATTGATTCACCATAATCAGATAAGTCTACATTCAGCACCTTTAATATTGTTTCGTCATCTAATTCTTCTGTTCTGTATTTATTTGTTGGACTTCCTTGACCATCTTTATTGCAGAAACCTTTAACTTTATTACCTAATCGTAAAATAGTTAAACTATGCAATCCATACATTTCATTTAGAATAATATTATAAGTTTTTCCATAATATTTTACACTAATATCACCACATAGTACAGTACCATTTTTAGCAATATATACTTCTCCAATTAAAGTTCTATATAAATCATAAGTTCCATTTTGAGAATAGATATAGGCTTCTACAGCACAAATATTAGCCAATTTCCCAAATGTATGAAAATGTTCATATTCCTTTTCGTCAAAATGGATTAAAGGTATGTCTCCATAATAAACTTCACCAATATCATGCTTTGCTTCATTCCAAAATGTGCAATATTTTTCTTTTAGTTCAGTATTAGATAATCTCATAATTTATATACTCCTTTAAAAATGCTGATAGCTCCCAAAATTATTTAAAGTTTCACTCAGAGCATCTATAATTTTATCAGCTACAATGTCTTCCTTTACTTTCGTATATTCTTTACAATCTTTTATATTCAGTTCTATATTGATTCTATCATTATGATATGATTCTCCTGTTAATTCTTCACCATACCAAAATTTTTCAATAGGAATTTTATGACATTCTCCATTTTCATCCGAAAAGTCAAACGTTAATTCTGTATTTTCATCATAACCAATAATGTTTAACTTATTAATTAAATCTATTACTTTCATTTTTTATTCCTTTCATTTATTATTATAATTAATATCTCCTTTGATTTGATAATGCTATTATATCACAAAAAGGAGTCATTGTCAACTCCTTTTTACCATGTAAGTTAAGTCTTTTACAATATGTGATATTGAATATATTTCAAAATTTTTATCATAAGCGAGTCTAACATATTTCCCTTTTAAATTATGAATAAACTCTCCATTTTCCCAATCTAATTCAGGAAAAATATCTGTAAATTCATTTAATCTATCAATAGGAATTGTAATTATCCAAGCACTTCCATATACTTTTACTTCTGACATATTATAATGAGCATTATAAATTAGTCCGCAATCTATGATTTCTGTATTCATTGTATTCATTTTACATTCTCCTTTACCACTGGTACATTACTAATCCATCCCAACCTTTTTGCCATTCACGTTCTTTTTGGTCGTTATATTCTTTGAACATAATATCATAGTCAGCATTTGTTTCTTGCAAATTATTTGTACTATCATCAATGAATAAAGAATAATGATATAACCCAGTACATTGCATATCAATAAAACCTTTGCTTACATTCAATGGCAATGCAATCATCGGTATATCTTTAAATCCTCTATCATTGAACCACTTTCTCTTAAGTGCATAATTTTCAACACTTGCTTTAGTCACAAGAATAATCTTATCCCTATATCTATCAAGGAACTCTAAAGCTCCGTCAATAGGTTTTACAATCTTAAAAAATAACCCACTGTTAAATATGCTTTCAATTTCTTCACTCGTCATTCCACGATAGCAACACTGAAAATTCCAACTTGTTACATCTGAACCATCAAAATTGCCATCATAACGTTCATTCAGAATGTCAATCATAGCTTGACAAGAATGAAAAATTACTCCGTCTATGTCAAGAAAAATATGACTTATATTTTTATCTTCAATAAAAACATCAATATCTTTAATTAAATCCATTGTTTGTCTCCTTTTCCTTAATTGTATAAATTAATCCTTCTTTGTCAATTATTTCATATTTATTGTTGAACTCAACAAAATTTACTTCATCTGAAATTGTTACTTTATATGTATATTTTCCAGTTCCGTTCTTAATAAAAACTCCGCACAATGCCGAAATAGCAAATATAATTATACAAACAATACTACTTATGAAAAATATATTTGTTATTGATTTCTCATTACTGCTAATCATTACAATAATACTAATCATACAAATAATTATTCCAACTATTGCTATAACCCAAAACCGCATTGGAGTGCTCATAATTTCATTTTGACTTAATACTGTAATTCCATCTATCATAATTATTCCCTCCATGTATCATAAATTTCAAGAGTTACAAAACCTTTATCTCCATCATTATATTGTCCTGTTATGATAATAATTTCTTTTTTTACATCTTTAGCAAATTTTATTAAATCGTCAATTTCAACCAATAATCTATCTTTATCAATTTCATAATCGTATTTTTTTATGATTGGATATTTTTCAATAATTTTCTTGGCTTTCCACTCTGATGTACAATCTATAATATATGATTCTCCTAAATCTTGAATAAATTCTGTAAAATCTTTAATATCAACATATAATTTTCTTTCTAATTTATATCGTTTTTCCTTTAAAGGAACAATCGTGAATTGATATTTTTCTTTAATAACTGGATAATTATTTAAAATTTGTTCTGCATTATAATACCATGCTTCTGCTTGCGACACTCTATAATACATTAACATACCTCCTTCATAAACCCTTCAATCTTTTCACTATCAGCCTTATAATAATGCTCTAATGTTACATCGGGTTTCTTATGCCCCATACTACTTGCTACTGCTAAAATCGGCACTTCTAAATCATTCAGACAATAGCTTGCATAACTCGCTCTAAGACAATGGTTGCTTAACTTTGCAATTTTTTCATCATCAAATCCAGCTCTTTTAGCCAAGCATTTCCATGTTCTTGAACAACTCTGCTTATCCATTTTAGTGCCTTGATTACTAACAAACAAATATTCACAACCATCTTTTCTCATTTCGGTAATATACTTATCAATAGTCTTGCAAGTATTTTCACTTAAATATACTGTCCTCGGTTTCATACCTTTTGTAATAACTAAATCAATAGCATTATTACTATCTCTGTTCAAATACATATCAAGTGTCACATTGCTAATTTCACAAAATCTTACACCAGTATTGAACATAAACATTAACATAGCCTTCTCACGAATGTTCTTTGCATTATGGATTAAAGCCATTACTTCATCTTTGACTAACACCATATGATGCTCTTGTTCTTCCTTACGTTTAGGCAATTTAATACTGACCATAGGATTGACCATATCAACTAACTGCAACTCATCAAGAATGATATTATAGAAAGAACTTAAACTCCGTACCATAATCTCAAGTGTAGAATAAGCATGACCATCTTTATATTTCATAAGATACATATTAACATCAGCTTTCTTAATATCTTCTACATTTTTATTGACAGTATTGAAAAACTTAGTTACATTTTCAATATATGTGTGAATAGAGTTTGCCGATAAATCAATATATTCTGCATATTCTGTATAAGATTTGATATAATCGTTTAAGTTCATAACTGTTACCTACCTTTCATTTGATAAGGTAATTATAACATAAATAGTTGGGTTTGTCAATAGTTATTTTTCAATAATATTTCTTAACAACTTCCCCATACCAATATTCAATTTCACTTAAATCTTCTTCTGTAATTTCTCCGTCTTGTAAAAATGTCAAAAAAGAAGAACAATTTTTCTTTGAATTTAATATCCAAGTTTTTGCATTTTTTCTATATTAAATTTCCAATAAGTTATTACTGATGAATCATATTTCTTTATAGCATCTTGTTTTAATCCTTCATTTGTGAAAATTAATTCAAATTTTTGTAAATCATTAAATAACTTTTTACTCATTATAGGATAACGCCAATCAGACCCTCCAACTTTTTTAGTAACAATTTGATAACAAACTCCGTTATCTAAAATTAGATCTTTTTCATCAAGTTCAATTATATTTCTACCAACTTTTAATTTTACCATTTTATTATCATCTCCAATTTAAAGTTTTATAAATCGACTGCATTTTTTCTATTAACATCTTTTCAGGAAATGTTAAACAAGTAACAATATCTATTGTTTGACATAAAATTACAATAATTCCTACAATGATTGCACTTCCTGCTAATATTCCAAATATAATAACCGCAGTATCAAAATCTGAATATACACCCTCTTCTTCATATTTCTTCCAATATTGCTTTGCTTTTTCGATTAAATATTTTCCAATAAACAGTAAAAAAATACCAATCAACAACCATACAACACATGTTACAATTTCATATGTAATATACTTACTACATAACTGTTGCAAATATGGCATTACATTTTCAGAAGTCCAATTAATAGCGATTCCAAATTTTTCTCCCAATGCATCTAATACTTTAATAATTTCTTCTGACATAATTATTCCCCTTTCTATCCATCATCCATTTAACCTGTTTCTTAACCCAATCCATATTTAAGTTTGCACTACCATTATCAATCAACAAATCCCAAGGTCTGTTAGATTCAAATTCTGTAAATTGTTCATCTTCTGCTTTGTTTCTATCTTCCCATGCAATTTTAAAATCAGAACGTGTTGATGCTCTTGCTCTACGAATATATTCTTCACAATAGATATATATAATTTTAAGATTGATTTGGTCTTTGAAATGCTCTTGTAAATATTTGATTCCATCATAATCAATCACATATATACAATTATCTTCAATATCCTCTAACGTAGCACAATATTCATACTCCCCTATTTTAGTATAAGCTATCACAGTCTGATTGTCAAGTACATTTTGAAATTCTTCTTTTGAATCAAACCAATGCTCAACTCCATTAGTTTCATTTGACCGAATAGGGCGTGTTGTATGTGATACTACTAATGGATAGTTTAAGATTGTTGATAATCGTTTTGCAATATAGTCTTTACCTGACGATGTACGACCTGCTACACATAAAATTGTCTTTTTCATTATTTAATCTCCTATAAATTTTCTCCGTCTATAATTGCATTTTCAATCTTATCTTTGAAACAATATAATATTTTAATTTGTGCATCCAATTTTCCTTTTAAAATTTCATTTGTGTTATTCATATAAGCATTATGCAACTCTTCAATCATTGTATCAATTTCTTCATTTAATCTTGAGCCACATACATTATACCCATATTTTATATCTTCTTTATTCATCTTCATTTTCCTCGTCTTCATCAAAATATACTACTAATTTTAATTCGTAAATAATTCCAGTTCCAAAAATGTGAATCTTAAATCCATTTCGTCTAAAATAAATCCAATAGTCCATCTCCCAACCATTTTCATCTGAATCATAGTTTTCAAAGCCTAATTCCTCAAGAAAACTTTCAAGCTGATATGGGTTAATACCGCAATCAGTTAAATCTAATTCTTCTGTATCTTTTTCTTCTTGCAAGATATGAAAATTAGTTTCAATATAGTCAAGCCAATCTTTAATCTTTACACCAATTCCATTTCTAATTTCATCTGTTAAATCCCATCTAGTTGTTGTCATTTTCATTTTCCTCCACTACTTTTAATGTTACAATATTGTCACTAACTTCAAACTTTAAAAACTTTCCTTCTGAATCTGTAATCTTAGTAGAACCAAAAAGTATTTTCCTAACTTCTTTAGGAATATTTACTCTTGCTAAATCATCAATTCTTCTAATGTTGTTATCCATTTTAAGCCTCCTTAATTCAATTTTTCAATAGTGATTTTGAACATATCACCATCCTTTGAGTCAATACCTAAAAGTTCATCAATAGTGGCTGGAACATTAAAATTATAACTTTCGTCATCAGTTTCAAAACCCCAATTACCACTATAATAATTAACATAACCAATAATCTCTTTTTTCATTTTTAATTCTCCTTTCTAATTATCATATTCTTCGATTTTATCACTAAACATTTTGCTAAATCCATTCTCAATTTCAGTTTCAATTCTCATTTTTCGTTTTCGATTTTGAATTTCCTTTTTCTTTTGAGATTGCTCATATAAATAATTATTCAAATTTCGATTTTCAATTTCAATTTTCATTTTTAATCAATCCACTCTTTCACTTGATTGTCTTTAATTAATGGCAAAATTACTTCTTTCCATTCTGTTTTACAATCTTTTTCTAAATTATATGTGTAATTGTAGTCTTCACACCATCCATCACATACTTCACTACTCCAATGACTTGCATCATATTTGTTGCAATAGTCTTTATAAATCAAATCAGATGCTTTATTAATACACATTTGCAAAGATAACCAACGATTAAGATTCATGCGATCTGTACAATAAAATAAATAAGACATAAAAGTATCATAGCTTTCTTGATATGATTTTATCTCAATGAACTTGTCCAAGTTCATCCAAATTTGTGCAAATGATTCCCAATCATCAATATTTTTTAAATATTTCTTACTTGCATATTGCCATATATATTGCATACGCTTAATAATTCTAGCATCGTGGACAATATCACCGTTTAACTGAAATTCGTCTTTTTTAAAATACTTTTGTAATGTGTTCCAATAATCAAAATCAACTTTTGCTTTCATAATATAATCTCCTTTCATTTGTTTGTATTATAACATTACTTTTGGAAATTGTCAATATATTTCGTGGGGAAATTTTTAATCCCTATATTACCCTTGGGCGAATTTTTAGATTGTATATTACCCAAAAATTAATATTATCTGATAATTCGTGGGGATTTTTGAAATATTCTAACAATTTAATCAAATTGTGGCAATTTTTCAAACAATTCAAATTGCATACAAAAATAGCACACTATGGTCAATTATCTGACAATTAAAAAAATGCACGTTAGATGATTAAAACCGCAGTGTGCTAGTCCTCTACAGAACCGCTCCAACACCGTTCCTTTATTATACCTTATTTTACCATACATTTTCCAGTTTGTCAACATAAAAATTTTATAATTTTCTATTGACAAACGTATTGACATATGGTATGATTTTAATGTAAGATGGAGTGGGTGCGTCCATGGGGATATAATAAAAAATAAAAAGAAGAAAAGGGTTATTCGCCCTCTTCTTCTTCTTTTCTTCGTTTCTCTTCATTATATTCATGCACTGTATCATAAATACCCATGAACTCATCGTCTTCATAAATTGCAACTTTTCCATTTTTTGTTCTTTCCCATTCTGTCATATCTCAAGACCTCCTTTATTTGATATATACATCTTACCATATTCCTATTCCTTTGTCAATACTTTTATTTGCCATTTTAAACCACTTTTATCTATTCATTGATAAAATATACTACAACACACTTTTGTACGCTTAAAACGGCTTATACACGTTTACAGACCTATTCCAACTGTCTAATATACCGCTGTAACACGCTACAATGCCCTTAAAATCAATTATAACTTATTCAAGGCACAATTTACCACTGGATAACACAATAAGTCTTAAAACGGTAAATACACAATACTGCCTCATGTAGTTTTCAATACTAGGTTAGTTACAACTAACTTATGTCCTCACTCCCCTATTCGATAGCTTCTTTTTTGTGTTGCCTTCCCTTTATCACAATTTTAGTAAAGCATATACTGGATAGCTTATCAAGCATAAAATAAAAAAAGACTGATAAAAAATGTCAGTCTTTTTCCAACACATTTTTTGTTCGTGTTTAATTTATATTCTCAAATATTCTCCTAATTTGACTCTTTCATCTCTCCGTTTTTTCATTCTTTCAATTTCTGTTTTTTCGTATTCCTTAAACTGATTATAAGACATGCCAGTTACTAATAAATATGCATCGTCAATAGTCATAGACGATGTAAGTCTTTTTTCATTAAATTCACAGCAATATTCATTACCATCTTTTGATAACTCATACAGTTCTCTCATTGTATCATTAATATCATAATTATATAATTTTACACTTTTCATCCAAAAACCTCTTTTCTTTATTTGATAATATCATTATACAGTCTATATCTTATGTTGTCAATACCTTTTTGCAATAAAACCGCTTATAACGGTTTTATTTCACACTCAGTCCCTTCTTCAATTTCCCAAACTTCTTTCTGTTTACGTGGAACATATACAAGTATGATATTCTTTTTTCTATACTGATTATATTCTGTTCCATAAAATCTTGTATTTTTTGTAATAATATTCCCATCACGGTTTAAATAAGATACTGCTATTCTATCTTTCTTTTTTAATCCTTTTACCTGTTCAAGTGTAATTTTGTTCATTTTTATTTTACTCCTCCATCATATTTAAAAACCATGCTATATCTTCTTCTACTGTTGTCAAATTTTCAAATTCTTCCTTGTGTTCTTTTCTATATTCTTCCATTCTAATTGCATTATCAATCTTGTCCATTTCTCTAACATAATGTTGTTTTGCTAATGTTTTATATGAAAATCCGCTTGCCATTCCTACTGCCTTATAACCGTGAACATATTTTTCAACTTCTCTTCCTCTATATGTAATATTTCCATTGTCATCAACAATTATAGGATATTCATAACCTCTGTATTTATACTCTTTCATAGCTTATTTACCTCTTTTCTTTTCTTGATAATATTACTACACACTATATGCAAACATTTGTCAATACTTGTTCTAAAAATTTTTTAAATTTATCATCACTTTAATGTATTAAAGCGTAAATTGTACCTTCCATGTTTTCGCAATTCCTATGGCTTGCACTCCTCACCTCTTGATTATATGATAGCATAGGTTGGTATATATGTCAAGTAGTTTTTTGAAAAATATAAAAAGCTGATACAGAAATTGTACCAGCTTTTTATAAATTATAATAATTTCAGTAAATCATTTTCTATCTGTATTGTACAGAAGTGCGCTCCATTACTTTCTCCGTTAATGTGTTCATATCTAAAATCCAAGTCAAAAACTATACCATTTTCTTGCCACCACATACCAAACGTTTCAATATAAATATTTCTAAAAGCAGATGCCATAACACCACATTCTTCTTTAATGTTTCTATCATCAATCAGACTAAAAAATGTTTGGCTTCTGTAATCTTTACTTTCTTTAATGCACAAATTTACTTTTATTCCCAACTTTGCAGAAACGTCAGTATTGATTGTTTCTAAGTGCTTTTGTAATAATTCTCTTTGATTTTCAATATTATTCTTATAATCCATTTTAAATACCTCTCTTCCTTCCTAGTAAATCATCATTTCATTACTTGAATACAGGTGCTTTAACAATAGCATCCCAATCGAAAAATTCCATTGCCTCTGCTTCTGATATTTCTGTTATACTAACTACTGTTTTATATCCGAGGTTCTGTAAATCATTTTTTATAAACTCATTTGCTTCTTCAAAATTCAAAGGTTCTCTTTCACTTTTAATACAAATCGAACAATCAAATGTTTCCCAATCTTCTTCAATACTATTACCTAGTCCTAATTCAAAATATCTCATACGACATACCTCCAATTATCTAAAAATTCTTATTTCCTTTACTATACTTAAAGCATACCACATATAACTTTACTTGTCAAGACAAAACTTTCAATTTTCTTTTAAATTCTTTTGTGGCTTCTCCCAATGTTTTATATGCTTTCATATCGTTAATTGTGTCATAACTTACTGTACAATATTTTTTTAAATAATTCCATGAAACAATATATACACCTCCCATTTCATATAAAAGTAAACTGTCATAAATATTGTTATTATGCTCTAAAGTTTCTTGTCTTAAAATTTTCATGTTATTTACCTCTCTTTCTTCTTTCTACAATCATAATATCACAAATAATAATCGTTGTCAACACATAATTTCCAATACGGGCAATTTCCGTCATTGTTTACATAATGTTCTTCAATCTCCTGCTCGGTCATATTATCTATATTTTGACATTCATATAACCCGACTGAATAATCAATAAAGCAGTGTTCACAATCTTCACAACATTTATTCATTTATTAATTCCTCCATTTTATTATAAACTTCTTCTATTGTGCTAAACCTATACAATACACCTTTATCTTTTAACATATTATCTTTTGTAAGCATAAAATCTTTAATGGTATAGTTGACTATTCTACCGTTTAGCTTTTCTGTGGCAGGTCTTAAAACGTGTAAATAACCTTTAGAATTGATAAACCAATAAATATTATATTGATTGTTTTTATAGGTCTGATTCGGATAATAGCTTCTTACATTATCCATAATCTTTTCCATTGTTTTAAGTGATTCTCCACTATATACACCAATCATTTTTATTCACCTTTTTTCTTTAATTCAATATTTTTAATTCATACAAACAATAAAATAATGTTAAAATTATTTGAAACTTTTTTAAAGTTCTGTCTGATTTACATTTCTTTCCATTATATTCAGACTCTAATAATTCAACACCATCCGAAACAATTCTAAAATTCATTATCATATGTTCACATGAAGATTTACAAATCACTGTTACGATATTTTCTTTCTTTCTGCAATCATAAGTATTATTATTAAATACAATATGATTATCTTTTACAATTAATTTGTTACTTGCAATCAATTCTTTAACTTGTTTCTTTGCATATTCAAAGCGTGATTTTTCAATATACATTTATAACTACCTCTCTTTCTATAACTATACTATCATATCTTTTATTTATTGTCAACTACTTTTTCTAATTTTCCACCACATTTACTACACTTATACCAGTCTGAATGTATATACCATTTTGGTGAACGATAACCTATTCTTTTTGTTATAATTCCGCAATTACAACACTTTACTTTATACGTATTCTTTTGTATTTGTTCTTCCGAAAACTCTTTCCCTAATTTCTTTTCATCACTTGAACATCTTGTAATATCTACATTGTAGCAATCGCTTACAAGTTCAGCTAATTGTTGCCATTTAATACCATGATTCATGCAACCATCTACACAATGCAATAATTCATGGTATAATGTTTCATATAAGCTATTTTCGGGGCAATTCTCATTTAATAACAATACATTGATATTAATACTATAACGACTATTTCTTTTTTGTGCTTGCCCCCATCTTCTTTTGGCTCTTGTGTTTACAATAAAGCTATCAATTTCATGTGGATAAATGCCGATAGCATTAAGATTTTCAATACATTGTCTACCATATGCTTCTAAATTTCTCATTTATAACTACCTCTCTTTCATTTACTATAATCATTATATCATACTAACACTTAATTGCAATATGCAAATTGCACAAAGTTTCAATACAATATTATACAAATTGCATAATGGTTAGTATTAACTAACCATACTATATATTCCCCCATTATTATTATAGCATATTAAAAAAGGAATGTCAATAGTTTTTTGACATTCCTTTTGGATTTATCTAAAATAATATTCATGTACTACTTCTTCTAAATCATATCTTAAATCAATATTTTTTCTATCTCCACTCTTATCACATAATGTATCAAGAATAGTTTTTACTCCTTCCATTTTATTGAGAACTTGCTTATAATATAATTCTGCCATTTCAAGCTGTTTATTTAATTCCTCAATGCGCTTTTTGTGATACTCTTTTTTAAGCTCAATTTCTTCAAAAATTTCATCAATCGTTAAATTATATCTATCTTCCAAATATGATGCGTGAATGATTCTTGATTCATCAACTTTTCTTTGAGAATATCTTACAAGCTGAGTGCAGTTAATTTCTTCATTGTAATATTTTCCTTCACAACAAATAAAAACTTTAACTACTTTAGCAGGATAGATACTATAAGACTCGTCTTGAATAGTTGCATTTTCAAAATTTTTAGATAATATAGAAAAACTTGAACCGTCTTTCTTGTATAATCTATTAACATTATTCCATGCTTGCAAAAGTGCTTCATGCTCTTTTAATGTGCTAGTAAGTTCCTTTTTAATATCTTCTAAAGTTTTCATTTCTTTGTCCTCCTTAAAAACTTGTTTTATTTGATATAATTATAATACCACATTATTTACTACTTATCAACACTTTTTATTTAATTTCTTCTATTGTAAACTCTCCATTTCTAAATTTGGGATTTTCTTGTACCCTATTTGCAACGCACATACAAGAACCGTTTAATTCTGCTTGTTTTCCATTAAAAAAGAAAATTTCATCCTCATAATACATTTTATCAATATCCTTTTTCAAATTGAAACTATATCCCTTTACTTTGAATTTTCTTTTCATTTTTTATATCCTCTTTTATGATATTACTATATCATATATAGATTCATTTGTCAACACTTTTTTAATAAATATTATATTCAAAATGTTTCGGATTATCCAAACATTCTAAAAATAGAAACATTTTCGCATGGTCAAAAGAAGTAAATAATATTTCTACTTCTTCGTTCCAGTTGTGAAAATATGCTGTAATAGACTCTAAATCACCTATAACCGCATCTGCTTGCATAGTTGTTACAATTTTATCTATTGTCTCTTTTGTTGCTGTAGTAATAATCAAAACCTCTTTCATATTAAATTTTAATACAATTTTAATCATATACTTAACCACTCCTTAAATACATAAATATGTCGTTTGTTTGTTATAGTCAAATTGTCATTGCAAATATGAATTTTACCGTCATAATAGGCAATAGGCTTGTTATAACTGTAAAGCCATATATATCCAGTTATATTATCTTTAATCAGCACATAATTTTTGAAACTTAACAAAATATCAATATTCATTCATAGATTCTCCATTTCCTTCGTTATTTCCATCATTGTCTCTTAATTTTTCTGCTAATTTATATAAAAAATTCGCCCTATTCTTATGTCCTCTCTCGTCTTGTATATCTCCATTTGCATCAAGTGCAATTCTAACCCATTTAGCCTGTTCTTCTGTTAATTCTAAAGTAAATATTTTCTTTTCCATACTGTTTTCTCTCTCTTTTTGTTATTATTTAATATTAAAATATAAGTCACAATCTATATTATTTTCCTTTAATTTTAATGCAACCCATTCTGCCATCGTCATATCAGAAGCTTCTGTATCACTCCAATATGAGTCGTATGCTTCGGATACAATCGACTTTGCACTATCAATATTTTGATAATCATATGGAATAATTACAAAATCAATAAAACTATTTGTTATAGAATAAACATGAATACAATTTTTAATATTTGTCATAGTTGAACCTCTCTTTCAATTTATATACTCATCATTGACTACAATAATATAATAGCATATATTATAGTCAATGTCAATACACAAATACATAAATTTAATTTTTTCTTTTTAATTCTCTGCAATTAAGCTCATTCAGTACTTCCGGAATATCAGAAACATAACCACTAAACAATGTGTGAGCTTCATTTGTGTTATCTATAGAGTCACTATAAATTTCGATTTTCCCATCATTCCCAAAGTATAAATAATTTCCGTTATACTTTTTCATAGAATCAACACAAAATTCAACATTATAAAACATCATACTTCCAACTTCTACTTCATCCCATCCTTCCCACGAAAAAATATCAATTCCACAAAATCTTTGAATATTTTTATTTTCCATTAAAACAATTCCTCCATATCTACATATTCGCTAATATCGCTCAGTGTCCCGTTAGCAACAAGCATTTTTACATCTTCATAAGCGCAACCATTCTTATATAAAATTGCGATAATCTTGTTTCTTGTGCAAGTGTCCAATTTGCTGATTCTTGTTCTCATACTCATTTTAGTTTTCCTCCTTAATCATATAAATTATACTCTAATTTTTCAATTTCTGTTTCTTCAAACCTTATAATACTATTATACGGCATTGATTCCAATTTGTCAAGTAGCAATTCCAACTCTGTATCATTATCATTCATAAAAAGATAATCTTCTGCAAGACCCGAAAACATTAACATACCATCAATTCTAACTTCAATTCTCATTTCTGCTTCCTCCATGTCTCATACTGGCTAGGTGTCATAATTGTATAACCGCCATCTACTTTTACGGTTACATCACTTGTTGAATACCATTGTGAATTTTTCTTTTCCTTATTTGCTTTATAGCGTGTTTCAAAAATTACCATGTTTTTTTCCTCCTTATGTATATAATATATCATATTATGATTTATATGTCAACATCTTTTTTATAATTTTATCATATTCTTTCAATGTCAATTCTAAATATGATTGATTGTTCCAAAAGTTTAGCCACGCCATTACCCTATCTAACACTACACTACTACATACATTTTTGTTATATTTTTGCATTAAAACGGCAATAACCTCAATGTCGCTCTTTTCATTGTCACAATCACATAACCGTTCATAAATTGCTGGGTGATTGTTTTTTAGTTCTTTTCTCCAGTCATCATTCCAAATTTCATTTCCCATTTTTTATCTCCTTATATCATATTTACTAATTGTATTCCAATTTGCAATCATAAATACAATTAAAATCACCGTACAAGCAACTAAAATAATATATGGTATATAGCTGTTACTATCAAGCATACAAGCGGATAAAAGGAATAAAAAGGAAATAAAATATATGATTAACTTTATGATTTTGTTTTTCAATTTCAATTTTCGTTTTTGATTTTCATTTCCAAAAATTAAATCTGGATTCTGAAATTCATTTTTAATTTTCGTTTTCATTTTTAGATTCTCCTAACTTTATCCCTTGAATGATTTTTTGTGATAGAAATTTTGCACATTCGTTACATAATGGTAAAACATTACTTCTTCTATTTATATCGTTTGTGTTAATAATAAGGAAATCTGCCATATCATCACAAATTTTACACCAATGTTTTCGTGTCGGCTTTATTTTGATAGCTTCAAAATATTGTTCTCTTGTCATTTTGTCCACCTCCGTTTTCTATACTATAACATGGTTTGAATTGTGTTGTCAAGTGCTATTTTACATATTTTTCATATAAGAAATTACAAACGTTTTCCCATACTGACTCATTTAACATTCCTATCATATCATTGTTTTCACAGCAAGTTCTTACATATCGTCTTACAAGCATAATAGGGCAAGCCATATCTTTACTTAATCTTGACAATTCTTTAGAAAAAACATTTTCAACTTTTCTAATAATAATACTTTCAATAACTGATAATTTCATAAAAAATACCTCTCTTTCATTTGATATAACTACTTTATCATAATTAAAAACCATTGTCAATACCTT
>CAJMOW010000003.1 GCA_905215145.1 uncultured bacterium
GGTATCCACTCATAATCCTCTGGTTCCTCATCAGAGTTATTGTGCCATCTTCATGTTTATGGACAAACTGAATAGTATCAGTAGCATCCACATACTTAGTCTTTCCATTAACAAAACCAGCGCACATGCGAGCACGGTAGCGATGTGCTCCATTAAATCCATCATCGGGAATTACTTCAATTGTTTCTGTCTTACTAGGATACACTACTAAATCCTTAACAGGAACATACTTCTTTCTACTACTAATAATTCTTGCCATAATACTTATTCTTTATAAATGTTAAATGTTTCACCTATTTCATTAAGAGTATCGCATAGATGTTCTACACATCTTATAAGTGCCTCTTTCTCCAATCCTTCTAGCCATTTAAGTCTAGTCTCTGGAGTACAATCTTCAATACAAGTAGGAATGGGTTTCTCCTCTCCTTCTAGTTTATCGAAGATAAATATACCACTAAGATTTCTCCGCAATTTCATACTTCATTTCAAACTCTATCGGTGTATCATACCAAGTAATGTTTGGAGTTTCTACACCATTAAACAATTCACTTGTAGCGGAATATGCTTCTCCATCACAGTTCCACATTTCACTGTCAACATCTCTGTAAGGTGCTTTTGTATAAAAGTATCCTTCTCCGTCTCTGTCAACAGCATACCAGACTCTAATTGCCTTCATTTACTTGTTTCTCAATTATATGTTTTACTTGTATATATGACACAGGAATATAATTGTTATTATCAACTCCCACATCATATTGAGTTGGGAATAGATATTTTAATCTATCAGCATCAATTCCTGTACCATTTGGACCTGAATGCACATGCCCAAATAATTGCCATACAGCATCCACTGGTTTGCGGTATGTTCCACCATAACACAAGAAAGGATAGTGATTCAAGTAAATACTACGATTCTCTATCCTTATTTGCATTTGTGGAACTACTGCCTCAAACTTATCCATGTAACCTTGACGTATGTTCTTGTGGTCGTGATTCCCGAGTATTAGGTATATTTTACCATTAAGTCGGGATAAAACCTTATTCCATACATCACTGCCACCCAAAGCAAAATCTCCCAAATGGAAGACTGTATCATCGTCAGTGACCACACTATTCCAGTTCTCCACCAACATATCATTCATATGATTAACGTCCCTAAATGGGCGCTTACACAGATTAATAATGTTAGCATGACCAAAATGAGTATCAGACGTAAAGAAAGTATGCTCCGGGTCAAATTCAAACTGCTTCATTTACCACAACAATATTTATACTTCTTACCACTGCCACATGGACACGTTTCATTCCTTCCAATCTTAGGAGCTTCACGTACATATGGAGTTCTACTTAGATATTTACTAATCATGTTTCTTAATTTAACCTCTTCCTCTGGGGATAGTTCCTTATCAAGGTCTAAGGCTGCTTTAGCTTCTTGCATTCTAAATGTGAATAAATATTTAACAAATAATATTAATCTACATATCCTATTAATCTGCATATCGAAGATTCTTTGATCAGCTCTGTGCTGTTCACGTTTAGTTCTTCTGATATCAGTTCTAAACTTGTATACTCCCTGGATCATAAGTATTAATATAACCTGCTAATATCATCCTATCCCTCAGCTCAATTGCTAACTCTCTAGCTTGAGGATGAGCATCACGTGCACATCTTAAATTGAAGAATCCTGCCCACTGTTCATCAGTACCAGTCATTATTAATTCTGTCTTTAATGCTAAAGGTAGTACATTTCTAGCTTGTTGAGCAGGCTCACCCTCTGTCAACAATCCGAAATATGTACTTTCTGCCTCACACATAGCTTGTATCCATGCGGCTTCAGTTCGAGACAATCCTTCAGATATAGTTAAATCATAAGTATGACATAATTCTATATTATATGAATTACCCTCGAACATATTCTTATACCAGCGCGGTATTATACAATTCAACTCCTTACCAAACTTAGCCTTAGAGTAATTACAATACCTAGTACTCTCTTGAGCAAAACTAAATACTCTATGTCTACAGAACTCTCTGGCAACTCCCATATCACATATAAACCTTACAGTGATACGTCTAACGTGATATTCTGTAGGTTCACATAGATACTGCAAATCATCAAGCCAGCCATTCTGAAGTAGTACTCTATAGTTAGTAGTTATAGCTACAAATCCATCAGGAATTCTTGGAACAGGCTGTGCTTGTACAGCTTCTGAGTACTGGTTCTCATTATACTTACTCCAAAGTCTGTAAGCAACAGTGTTAGAATCATCGTTAGCTTTAAAGTCATATCTGAGATACACAGTACCATGCTCTAGCATAGCAGTATGTCCTCTAGCTATAATGACATTATTAATAAACTTCTTAGCACTGTCTTCTGTTATCTTGTCTTCAGACTTATAACAAGTCCTTGCACACAGTTCCATGTGTTTGAAGAGACCTTCAACACCTGGTTCCTGGTTAATAATTTCTACTTTCGGTTTGATTAGACGCACTAATAAAATGTTACTTCTTTAGAACCAAATTCATCTAATTCTTTAATTGTTTCATCTTGTACTATATCATCTATAGGTTCTGGAGCATTTCTAGACCATATAGACTGTAGGTATTTGGGGTCTTTAAGATACCGAAGTCCACAAGGAGCAGTGTGGGGAAATTCCTTCCTCTTCTCCTCAACATCGGTATAAACCCTTTTATATACTTCCATTATGTCCCATTCTGAGTTGGTACTACCTTTCACAGTCATATCTGGAGCATAACTAGAAATATTCATATAACCATTATCAGCTGCAAATATGGTGGTAACTTCATCAACAATCTTATCACAAAAGATCCTAACGTCAGTAAGTACTACATACAGTCCACCATTCCTTAGCTTAACAACCATTGTATTCTCTAGATCATTCAGAGTCATCGTCCCAATTCAAATAAGGATTAGATGCAAGGTTATAGTTATAATACCTTGTATCTTCTGTGACTTCGTCTCCAACAAAATCAGGCAATTCTGGATTCAAAGTTGCCTGAGTTAATTCACACTCAGCAATTGTCAATCCTTCATTGTCTCCCAAGAACTCATCAATTTCCCATTTGTTACCTTTATGGTAAACTATATAACGTACTTTACGTATAACGTTCGGGCAAAGTTTTAACAATTCTAATGCCTCATACTTTGGAATTTCCTGCCGCCATTCAAACCTACTAAGAGTTCCCTTAGCTTTTATAAATAGCCAGCCTTTATTCTCCCTAATAGCTATTCTAGTCTCAGATAGAGGATTATCTCCAAGATATCCTTGAATTATTAATCCTGCTCTTTGAGCTTGCATTTTATAGCTATTATTCTTTACTAAATACTTTCTTTCAATTTCTGTCATAATTAATGTACCCAATAGTCTTCAATAGATATATCCGCACCTAAATGTGCTCTAGTACAGAATGGCTCACCTCCACTTTCCATACACTTCACAAGTATCTTGCCTACCTCTTCAGCAATATTTTCAGGTGCTTCGACATTGTGCTCGTCATGAACAGGTACACAGTATCTAACTGTGAATAACAAATTGTTCTTCCTTAGCCAATTAAAGAATTTAATGGCAGATAATTTGAAACACATAGAACCAGCATGTTGTCATTCTGTTATCTTAGAGGCTCTTTATCCTCTAATTCTGTACCTGTTCGGTGCAGTTCGGACTATATCTTAATATGTTTTTACAAAACGTGTATAACTCCTCAAGAGACGCAGAGTTCTTCATAGCGTTAGCTTTCATACTGATGATTTGAATATTTCCCTTAACGTATCCTTTAGAATTGTCAATTCTATCAATAGATGGAGAGTAATCATAGCATTCTTTAGTTCCAAAATGGAATGGAACTTCCAACAGCGGACATTTCTCTGGAATTACTATATCAGACAGTTCCAAGTTAAATTCTAACCCCTTTCTGGCAGCACGATTTTTGGCACTGGTTAACATAGCTTGTTCTATGTTACGTTCTCTGGACGCCTTCTTCTGCTGCTGAATTTCTTCTCTATATTCTGGACATAGTTTAATTCTAAGCTTCCTGAAATAGTTCTTATCTTGTCCACCATTAATTAATGTATGCTCTTTATAGCAATCACTACACATCCAATATCTACCAGTTTTACTTTTAGCATAAGTATCAAACTTATCTACTGGTAACTCTTGTTTACATACAGGACAGATTAGTGTACCTTCAGTAACTATAGGTGTTACTTTAACTCCGTCTCTTAGTCTTCTTAACTCCTTCCTACAAGTCTTACATGTATTATCATGTCCATCTTTCATAGACGGGACTTTATAGAAGTTGTCTATAGATTGTTCTTTATTACAACGTTTGCAAATTTTAGTACTACACATAATACAATTTTTAATTATTAATTACCCTGCAAAGATAATTAATATTATGTGTAATACATAACATATTCTCCCTGTTCGTGGAACTTTACCTTCCTTACCATCTAAAGTAAGGAATCCGTGTTCTAGTCTCTACACACTTCTAAACATTACTGTTTAGGTTGGCTCGGTATTCCCATACAGTTAATCATCACGACTTGTGCTCCAGGGTTCACCGAATTAAGGGAGTTTTACTCCGACACAACTTGTGAGTTCATCGGATAGTTAATAGATTGTTTCATTGAATCAGATAACCTTCTCCTCAAATGCTGAGAGCTTGTTTTGTAATAATTATCACCGTTAGATCCTAACATATATTTAGCTTCTGGAGAACCCAATTCGCTGTCTATCTTACAAAGATTATCCCAATCATATATGAATGCTTTATGTTTAGTAATAGGATTAAGAAGGATATATCCCTTATCTAGAACGTCTTCCCTCCTAAATTCCTGATATCTCTTTAATCCAGAGAAACCAGACATATAATTATCATATACTTCTTGAGCCCTTCTCTTAGTAAGACCATAGTTCTTCATTAAAGTGTTCCAATCTCCTCCATAGTTGAAACAGAACTCATACCCTTTAGCAGCATCTCTAAGAGGTTTATATTTAGCCTTAACTTCAGATAATGGAGTATCATCAGGAATATCAGTGAATACTATTCTAGCAGTTAGACTATGTAAATCTCCACTTCCATTTACTAATTCGTCCAACATGGCCACATCATTAGCAATAGACGCCATTAAGAAGGATTCCTGTCCTTTATAATCACAACTGATCCATTTATATCCAGAATCTGCTATAAAACAACTTCTAGTAAATGGATCATGTGGAAGATTCATTAGGGACGGGTTGGTTGCAGACAATCGACCAGTATCGGCTCCTAATTGGAAATAATCTGGATGAATACGTCCACTAACTGGATTAATCTTATCTATAAACTTCTGCCCAAAAGTATCAACAAGTATTTTAGCCTTCTTATACTCTACATATAATGGAACTATAGTACACTTATTGGCTTGTGGCTTAATAAGCTTTATATCAGCAGATTTCTTCTTAACTTTGGTCTTTGGGTCTATAGTAGTACAGTTAAGACCTAGATGTTCAAATAAAGGCACTACTTGTTGGCTACTAGACCAGTTTACATTACATTTAGCACAAGTATCAAATCCAGAGAACAAATCTCCCTGTAGATTACGTGTTACATATGGAAATGCTTTATCATACTCATAATGAATAAGTCCAGTTTGAGGATTCTGAACTCTCTTTACATTACTCATATTATTGTTAAGGGAATCAAATAGTTTAAACTCTTCCATAATGGGAACTTCTTCGGTAGATACTCTAATATATCCCTCAGTAGAAGATTTATGTTCTTCATAATAATCCTCTACCCACTTATTAAGAGCAGCTTCTGCTTTATTAACTTCTTCTTTATCCCTAGACATCTTTTGCTTCCATTTGATTGGATCAAGTTTAGCTCCACAATATTCCATATAAGCAATTACTGGAGTAAACTTCATTTCAAATTCAGCAGCCTTAGTTAATTCTTTCTTCTCTAGCTCTGCATCTTGCTTCTCTTTAATCTTAGTAAGATACATAACATCACCAGCAGCATATTGTACTACTGGTATTGTTAAACCTTGTGTGATAATTTGTCCTCGAACTGTTTTATCAATATCTATACCAAGATAGAAGTCAGCGGCAGCTTTTAAAGCAAGACTATGAAACTGAGGAGGATACCCTAGATAGAGTATCTTCTCAGCAATCATTCCATCCCATACATTATAAGGAACTATTCTATGATGATATAGAAACCTTAAATCAAACGCAATATTCCAACCTAGAAATGTTTTAGTAGGATCTTCAAGCACACATCTAAGCTTTTCAATTGGAATGGTTACATTATCAATAACTATCTGATCCTCCCCTAAACCATATTGAGTACACAATAGCGGTTTTGTATATGGATCTAATCCCGCGGTCTCCGAATCGTACTCAATCCAACTATGAGGCATAATCATGTCTATAGCATCAGACAGAGACAGTTCTTTATAAGCATCAGTTTCAAATAGTGATTTCTGATTACTTACTAGATATATCATGAAACCTCTATGTCAATATTACTAATATCAACATCTCCTAAACTACTAAGTGCGGCTTGTATTCTACTCTTAATAGCTTCTACAGCTTCATCCACATCTAGATGTCCATAATATTCATACCATGCTAATCCTTTAGCGTTAATATCAATCTTAAAGACTTTCTCTTCTATGTTATATGGAGCAAATGGATCCAAATCTGCCCCTAAAGGTAAATTACTCATTAATTAATAATCATAAATTAATAATAAGTAATCTATTAACAGATCTCGTTACCGAGTCTTAATTTCCGGTATCAAAGTATAATAATGTGGGATGATCCTTTTGAATATCAATAGAATCTAAGTTCCTAATAGCAAGCTGTTGAGCAAACTGATTAGTATCAAATCCTATTGTTATAAGATGGTATCCGTGGACTGTAGGAATAATATGCTTTACTTTTACGTCTTGAGAACCTCTACAATTATTAACTATGTTAATAATATTGTTGAGATAATTTTCATTCTTACTGTCAACATCAACAATCCAAAGAGGTTTATAACCTCTAGCTCTAGTATGTCCACATGAAGAATCCCAAATCCTATATCCTTGATAACAATTGCCTTCCTGAATTAATTTAGCATATTCTTGAATTGCAGTACAAGCAACTTGCTCAGCATTACGCTTATTCAAAGTTATATATGCTCTTGCATGATTACTCTGACATAATTCTGTAATCTTTGCTCTTTTACGTTCTAGCTGCTCTCTGCTGAATATATAATAAGTCTTAACAGTTCTGTAGCCATTATTACCTGTGTCAGTTACACAACCGTCCTTCTTACGCTGGATAATTTGTAAGAAGTAGAATTCATTAGGGTCATTAAACTCTAATATATCTAATATCTGATCAAAATTATCTACTATCATCCTCTTGTTATTTTAAGTTTAGGTGTCCATACTTCTCCTAATGCTCCTTTGTTACATCCTAGACCTATCCACTTAATAGTTGGAAAGAAGTCAAATAAATAAGAGAATACACTAGCATTTACATTAGGAATTTCAAAATCATTCCAGTACAGCATTATATATTCATCCTCTATATAATAACCTCTGACTGTATGTACAAACGGGTAACCAATCTCACTAAACCATTTAGCATGTGAGCAATCCATATGCTTACTAGTTGGAAACTTAACTAGTAGTGTGTCAGACTCCAAATAAAATGGTTTACGCTTCTTGTGAAATTCTTCTTCGCTCATTATTATACTTATTTACTTCAATTAGTCTATCTGTAGTTACAAGGAGCAATCCAATACTAAATGCCCATAAAGGAGCAGCTGGAACTATAAATAAAGTTATAAACCCAAGTACAGCTCCTAGTATTAGCCAAGGAACTCCCCATATAAATAGATTTAGTATGCTATTATTGTCAAAATCCGTCATATTTCTTGTTTCATATCAGTCACTTGGAATTACATCTAAATTTGTTAAATAGAACCCGTTATCATCTAGGTCTCTCTGTACGAAGTATCCGTTAACATCTACAGTCTCTCCCTTGAGAGTATGTATCATAACTTCCCTGTCTCGGTCATACCTTTGGAGAATTTCAATCAACTGTCCTACTAATATTGCCATTTGTCATAATATAAAGAGAACCTATATAATCTGTTTGCAGCCTCAACTGGAGTATGGCCATCCCATTCATCAGCTTTCCATCTTTCAGGAATGTTGAACAGATTCCACTCTTCAACTCTGTAATGGTTACTTACTTGACCAGTAGGAAGGTTAGCCATAACAATAAACCATCCTCCTCCAAAGCATAGTTCACCATCTGCATGTCTGTAAGATTTATGGACTTCATATCTTCCCCCTAAACCATTAAAGAATGCTGCATTATATAGCATTCTGTAATGATAGAGTTCATCAAAGGTATGGAATCCGTCTGAAACCTCACCTTCAGGCAGGAACAAGTTCTTTAGTCTTTGTAACAGTTTCATTTTAGAATTTACCTTCGTTTGGTTGTAAACAAATTAAGCCTTCATTTCTCCACATCTCTACACACTTACAATTGTCTTCAAGTACGAAAGGTATGTAGAATTTGCCTTTGATATTGTCCTCATACAGTTTCTTCTTACATATAGGACCAGCTACGAAGCTATTAGCGGGACGCATAAGAATCATATCTGGATGTAGGAAGTTATTCTCCAACCACTGTTCTGTAGCTTTACGAACTTCTGGGGTATCTTCCCTACCAGTTAGTATTATTAACTTGGCAGGATAATTATCACAGAAGTTTCTAATAAGTTCAAGAATAGGAGTAATAGGCTCATCAGTAAGCATACCTTCAGCTGCACCTTCTCCATAGAACGGACGACCACTAGTATTCAGACACACAGTTGCATCCATATCTACTATAATTGCTGCTGGTAGGTTAGTGTCTTGAACTAATGCTTTAGCCTTAGCAGCCATAATTTCCTCATGAATTATGAAGTCTCTATAGCGTCTCCAAGTCTGTCTAATAACTTTCTCACCTATAGGATGTTCTCTTTTAGCATCACGACGAACACACTCATCTACGGGAGTCCAGAAATCTTTGTATTCAATCTCATACTTCCAATCGTAGGTATAATTCTCGTTAAAGTCCTTAACCATCTTCTCTAACTCTGCACAAGTCTTAGGATTAAGGTTCATATTATCAACTATGATGTTATAACCTTTCTCCATACTATAAGCTAGTACAGTGTTATAAGTTGCAGTGACAACATCCTCTCTACTAGGAACCCAGTAGTCTCCTAACATATTGCGAATATCATCGTTGTTGAACCTAACTCTATGTTCTGGGTCTTCATGACACCACTGCTTAGCGAAACTAGTTTTGCCACTTCCCTGAATTCCTCTACAGATTACTAATACTCTAGTTTCCATTAATCAATATTACATAAAACATCACTAAATCCGCTATAATCTAAGTCAGCTAAAATGTCTCGTATAAACGATATGTAATCTCTAGTACTTTGTAAATCCCGTATATATTCCTTAGTGGATATCATCTCCTCTATAAGTTCCGAATTGCCATGACAGAATTTCTCGTACTCTACTCGCCTCGCTTCTGCTTTAGCAATGTCATCATCAAGGTCTCGAATTACTGATTCAACATCACTAACAGTGAGTTTAGTATACTTCTCTTCATTACCAGCATATGCTATACTAAGATTATCAAAGAATCTTTGATACACCTCATTAGACCTACTGAATGATTGAAGTAGTAGCCTCTCCTCTGGATGTGCTTTAGGCACTAAATAAAATGATAAATAACTACTCATTTCTCGTTAGTTGGCTTAAGCCATAAATTGGTTTTACTAAAGATGTAATCTCTCAGTTCAGTAAGTTCAGATAACCATCCCAATGCTAAAGATGAGTTACATTTAAAGCATTTTGTTAGTTCTTCCCTTATCCTCTCCTCTGATACTACTGGCATTTTATTGAAATAATCATAAGACTTCATAACTTGCCACATATCTTGAGATACTAGCAACCTTTTAGTAATAGAGAATCTTATACCTCTAAGTATTCTTAGTGGGTCATCATCGAATGTTGTTATTGGGTCTAATGGGGTTACCAGCAGCCTCCTTGCTAAATGAGTCTTGCCATTAAAGTAGTC
This sequence comes from uncultured bacterium, assembly GCA_905215145.1. Next base: position 10,149 of record CAJMOW010000003.1, read on the forward strand.
TATAATCTCTCCAGTATCAGGGTCTTTAGCCATAGCGTTGACAGTAAAATCTCTACGAGATAAATCATCATATAGATTACCTGGTTCTACAATGGGAATCCTAGTACCTGGGACATATCCTACTTCCTTCCTTGCCATCACAAAGTCTGCTACACCTTGATACTTATATCCTTCTGGGAATTTAGCACGTATAGTGTAACATTCTGGAGTTACTAAGAAGATTTCGAACTTCTGTTCTTCCAAGTAGCTTTTTAATGCTTTAAACATTAGTTGAGCTGGACTAAGCTGAGCTTCACATGGGTGAATTTTACTATAGACTGCCTCTGTAGGCACAGCTACATAATCAACATCCTTATTAGTAAGACCTAATAGCTCATCGCGTATCTTACCACCAACTTCGTAGAATTTAAAATCTTCCATTTTAATAAAAATATTATTCTTCCATTTTATCAAATGACTGTATTAACCCTTCTTACCAGTCATAGACGCATCCTATTATTCTGTTCTTCTTAACGAATCCATACAATTGATCAATGGCTTCCTCATATGGAAAGAGTGGGCAGCATAGATTTTGGCCTTCCTCAAAGTTCTCAGGGACAGTATAGTCCATATAATTAACCTTAGAATATCGTTCAAAGTATTCATAGCTATCCAGATAGGGAGGAAGACTTACATAGCCATCAGTAGGCAATAAGTTATATGTGTCTAGAATTTCTAACGCCTGTTCTTTAGTAATAATTCCTGCATCAGCTTCCTCAAACAGTTTATCAGCTATTTCGCCTTTAAGCTGTCCTACTTCTGCTAGCTTACGGGTTAATAAACTTAGCTTACTAGATACTTCTTCCGTCATATATAAGTGGATATTTGTTAAACTCCTCATCAGTACCTTCAAATGGAGTGATATTATAGTTATAATATTCATCCCAATCTATGCTATTTAGTACTTTAAGGACATCTTCGTCTGTCATATACTCGTAATCATATCCTTCTGCTGTTACTATAAATTCATCGTCAACTATGCTGACGGCTAATTCGTAAGCATAATCATCAGCGGCTTTAGACATGTTATCATCATACATAGAAGGTGCATAAGCGACCACAAATTCATTCTTGCAGTCGTTTATGCACTCAATTAAATATCTATTCATTACTGGTCTGCTTCTATATCAATTTCTCCTTTATCTAATGACTTAGACTCCTCTCCTAAGAATCTAAAGCATTTAAGTTTGTAAGCTTCAGATAAACCATTCTCAATGCGAATCACTATACCTTCATGTGGTACATCATTGTGACATGTAGGTGAAAGTTCTTCCATGTAGAACCTTTTATCATTAGCTAGCTTTTGGATAAAATTCTCATTCCAATGCTCAGTCTCATCAAGCTCCGGATATAAATCCTTAGCATATCCGTAATATAACTGTTCTACCGGAGTAAGTCCTTTATCTTTACACCACTGTTGTACTTGTCTAGCAGAGAATTCAAATACCACACCATCTGGGTTTGTATAAGTAATACGGTAAATTTGGATACCGAAATTCTTACCATATTCATACGGTGTAGTCTGAGTAGTAGGATCCCATATAGGTCTCTCATAACCATAGTCATAAGCTTTACCATTCATTGCTTGAATAGCCTGACCTGTAGGCAGCCATCCTATGATTTCATAATAAAGAGTAAGTCCTTTAGTAAGATACGGAGACAATTTAGAATGAGCTTCACCCCAAATATCACAACCATAATATCCTGCACTTGCTTCTTTATTGTAATACTGATTTTTAACTACCTTTCTAGAAGACCATAAGTAGTCATACTTAGTGTCTGGAACATCTGTGAACCAGCTAGCCACCTTGTCTTTCCATCTTAATGGTCTTTTACATAGTACATCGGCAGAAATACCTGATGTTCCATGTACTTTGGAAGTAATACTAATAATATCATTAGGTTTAATAACCCAAGGACATTTCTTAATAAGAACAGTATCATAATGAAATCTAAACTGATTCTCTACTAATTTACTAATGCCTTTAGGCTGCTTAGCTTGCCTAGAAGAATTTCCAGAAGTTTTAGGAGGATTCACTACATACTTCTTACAAAGTATATGTTTATCCAAACTATCAAATTCTGTTCCTTCTTTCAAATTGGTAACTACTTCATGAGATTCTCCTATAAAATCCAGCCATTTATATAACGAATCTATAGGCATTATAAATCCCTCTGAAGGAACTCCCTGCAACTTAATAGGCTTTACCCTACCATTATCCTCAAAGAAACCTGGAGAAGCTTCCTTGTTAGCATTGAATTCATTGTGTCTAAATAGATTATTAGCTGCCAAATATTTATTAGCAATCTGACATCCTACAGGGAAATATATATATTGCCCTGGTTGAGTATCCTTAGATACGGATATCATATAACCATCTACATGAACACATTTCATCCTTTCACATTTAGGATTAGGGTGTGGTGTGAAATCTTTTACTTGAATTATCTTAGCTGCATAATTAACATTAAACTTAGAAGATTGATTTATACGCATGTATTACGGATAATTTCCGTCTGTAAATAGATAATCTATACAAGTGTCCAATCAGTACGCTCTACAGCATCAGGGAACCACTTAGTTACCTTGTAATACTGATTAGAGTTAGGCTTTGGATAACATACTATACTGCCCTTAAGCATAGTATACCTTCTACCAGAAGGATTAGTAACTGTCTCACCTATACGCATCATAGATAATGCTTCTCCAAAGTCAAATACTTGTTTCTCCATAATCTTAAAAATTTATTTGGTTTTACAATTAGCTTCTAAATAATCATAGAGTTCATCTATGTTCTTTAGAATCTCATTACCTTGCTCGTCTGTAGCAACTATATGTGGATTTTCTGATTTCTCATACACCCACCATTGAATCCAGTCCATACCTTCTTCGTTATAATACTCAGACAGAAGTAACATTGCTAAATCCTCAGCATTGGTTACTAGTGGACTTTCCATTATATCAATGCCCATATTGTAAAGCTTTCTCATTTGCTCTACAATATTAGTAAGAGAGTGAATTGCATGTAGGAATGTAGTCTTTACCATACTATTTTATCGAAGTTATCGCTCATAGTTTGAATTGTAGCCGAATCATAGTGTTTTAATAAAGCAAGATAATAATCAAATATAGATTGGTACAAATCATCCTTTTCAGCATCAGTAAGGGAGTTGCCAGCAAGGGACACCATTAAATCAGCTATATTAGAGCTTAATAATACAGATGTTTTATTTATCATCTAACGTTACAAATAAAGTAGCCAGTATGTCCAGTATCTTTTTATCACTCATATCATTGATAGTTAGTAATGTTTCTCGAATTGAGAACACATCATTATCTGGGCGATAATGAGTTCTCATAACTCTAATGACATCATCTACATCTCTGATTAAAGTATCTTCATCATAAGCTATATCATCCCTGTATTTAAAGAACTGAATTTTGGGCTTACCTTCCCTTCTATATGCTACTATATAATTCATTCTCGTGTAAGTTCAAATTCACGCATAAAGTTAGCAAATACTTGTGCCAACGATTCATCTTGTTTGTTGTTATAGTAATAATTGAATGCATGAAACACTTCATGCCAGAAAGAATTCTTAATCTGTTCTTCAGTCAGATTAATTACCTTTCCATCATCAGTCTTCATGCATTCTGCTACCTTTATTTCTAATGTTAGATTACAATGAGAACCAAAGGTATCACCATCATCTATAAAATCGCACAAAGTGACTTTATACCAATGATTGGCTATTCTAACCTTACTAGGGATGTCATATTTATTCATAATCCCTAATACATTTTAGAACTGGCTGTAGAGGACAACCTTCATCGCTAAGATAGAAGTACTTCACAGTAGCCATCTTACCAATAATTTCATCCATTCTGTCAAGATATTCCCATTTTAACTCACGAGGACCCATAGGTTTGGCTTCAAACTCTTTACCCTCTTTAGTTTTACATACAAATACCATGTCTTCGGGACGTAATCCTTCACTATAACCAACAATTTCAAATTCTGCGTCCTTATACATTTTGACTTTAATCATAGCATTAGTTCTTCCTCCAAAGTTATATACCTTAGAAGGATCACGAATAACTATTCCCTCAAAGCCTTCACCTACATACTTGTCATGTAGTTTCTGTATATTAGCCCAACCAACAACTGTTTCTTGAGGAACTATTTGGAACTTCAATTCTCCATCATCCCATTCTCTTTCTGGATTGAAACCTAAATTCAATTCATCAGTAATGTCATGAAGAATATCTAGTCGTTCCTCAAATGTTTTGGTACTATCCATTACATCATAAATATAATATTCAAGCCAATCCATTCCAGCTGTATCTTTCTCCAATCTTGCCGCACCACTGATCTGCTGTAGAGATTTACCATGTTTATATAGTTCACCATCTAATACAATATCAGGATGCTCTTCAAAGAATTGAATAAGTTTTGGATTATGACGCATGAAGGAAGTTGAAGCATCGTAATTACCACCTCCTCTAGAGGCAGTTCTTACTTCCCCATCCTTCCAATAGAAGGAGCATCTAACTCCATCTATCTTTCTGCTACCGTACCAATATTTGATTTTATCAAACACACTAGTAGCAACTTTGTCAGCTTGTTTAGCTAACATATGCTTCTTAAATCCATTTGAATCAGTAACACCATTACCTAAGTGTTCCTCAACAAATGCCTCAACTGCTACAGCATTATTAATTTTAATTGAAGATGGTAGCAGTTTATACCCTTTATCTGTGTATTTCTTTAAATGAGAGTTATACTCTAATCGAGCCTGTTCAGATACGGTTCTTTTAACCTTACCTTTATAAATCCATATCTCTGGCTGTACAGTTACTTTACCACCATATTGATATGTCTTTCTTCTAATAACAAACCCATGTTGAGCATCATCCCATTCGTAACTAATCTCAACTACTCTAGTTTTACCCTTGTTGTCTTTAGTTACTAATATGTCCATATTAATTTACACTCTTATGCAATTAATCAAGATCGTCAATAGTTACAGATTCATTACAATCTTTAATGAGCGAGTTTACTAATTCAGCACGCTCTGTAGTTAACTTCTTAGCTATCTCCTCTGCTTCCTCCGCCTTTGCACGATATTCAAATTGCATCGCATAGGCTTTTTGGATTTCTACGCCTAATTCCGTAATCTGCTTACTTCTAGTTATTACTTCTTCTGAGTTTAACATATAAATTTAAACAATAATTAATTAGTTCCAGTGTGTCCAAATCCACCTTTACGATCTGTTTCATTTAATCTGGCTACCTCTTCCCATTCAACCTTAGCAGCCCAGCCGAAGACTAACTGTGCAATGCGTTCCTTGTCTTCAATCCATACTGCTTCATGCCCATTATTGATAAGAATGACATGTATTTCATCTCTAAAATCTGCATCTACAGTGCCAGGCGTGTTAAGTACAGTAATTCCTTTTTTCAGAGCTAGTCCACTCCTAGGTCTTACTTGACATTCTGCCACAAATCCATCTGTAGGCTCTGGAAGAGCAATTCTCAGTCCAGTCGGAATAAGTGCTCTAGCTCCTGGATCCAATCTTAGCATAGTTACTTTATTACCGTCCATTTTAGGTGATGCGAATACGACCTCGCAGTCACCAAAGGCTTTAATAGGATTATCAACTGTCACTCTACTAAAGTCTGCACGCACATCCATGCCTGCTGACATGGGAGTTTCATACCGAGGAAGTTTGTTGTTGGATAAATTAATTACTTGTACTTTCATTGAGTGTAAACGAATAAATTGAATTCTTAGTTTTAAATATCTTTTTATTCCAATCTATAGACATTATATTGGAAGTAGTATACCACCTATCAGTGTTATCAAGGACTAATGGTAGACCTTCTGTAAAGGCAGGAGTTGTACCTGATTCTGTAAACCCTACCTTTTGTCTAGCATTATTAATTCCCTCAATCTTAGTGATAGTCATATATCCTTTTTTAGCATGTTCTAAAGAGTACTCTTTGAACCATTTGATAATAACTTCAAATTTACATTCATCAGCTTCGGTATAAAATGCCTTTACTAATAAATCATTATCATAGACTGCTAGGAATGGATTCTCTCTGGCACTACAACTCCCTTTAATCTTAAATGCCTTCTTACGCTCCTTGTAATGGTTTATATCGAAGGTTTCTAAATTGAAGCAATACCCAGCCATTTCTGTTAATTGATCTCTCAACTTAGTGGAAGACTGGCTATCATAAACATATTTAAACGTTAGCATTCAACTATATAATATTTAGGAAATATAATTCCATCTATTTCTAGTTCTACTTCCTGAACAGTATCAAACACATCAAATATACTGTCATAGTAAGCATCAGCCATCTCTTTACATGTCACTACAGATGGTTGATTAGACTGACCCTCCATTGTTTGTTTAAGTGAGTCTCTATAGTTGTTAACTACTCTATTAGCATCGCCATCATCTAGAATAAGAATAACTTTACCGTTAATTCTGTATTCATAAATGCCATTCCATATACTTTCTTCTTCGGAACATGTATTTAGAAATGGTTCTAACTCTGCTTCAGTGGCAGTATTGAGTCCTAAATGATAAGCAGTCATATATAACTGCCCTGGATTTTCAAATCCCTTTAATCTTGCTAATTTAATAAAATCTGTGTAGTGCATAGTAATTAACTTAATATATAAGCATTAGTTTTGGTTCTTGATAAAGATACATATTGAAGCTGTCTAAGTTCATTAATATCTCTATCCAACTTTAGATTACCCATGTCTACGAACACATTGTTATAGGAACTCCCTTGACTTCTGTGTGCAGTTATGGCATAACCATAGTCGAACGTCTGTGGCTTAATAACTCTATTATCAAATAACAGAGGAACTGGAGTAGCAAACGATTTTACCATATCGAAATATATACCCCATAAATACTTAGATTTAGTCCTATTACTCCACTTTTTAGCTTGTATTGCATCAAGCCTTACAGATTCTATCTTCTGAGCAAGTGTATGTAAATAGTCAGGATTTATATTATCTGGGTCTATTATGAATACGTTCATTAATCTCTTATCAACGCTATCATATAGGCCCAGCTCGAACCCCGAAAGTCTCATAAAATGAGGAATGTTTCTAGAGGTTCTGCGTATGTTAATAATAATATAGTCAGAAGAATTAAAGAACATGTCGCCATCGTATTCAAAGTTCTCACACCCAGTTAGAAACTCTGATTTATGATATGGCTCATTGTCTGTAAATAATAATCTTCTGACACAATCATTAAAACCTTTTACGCGCTTATTAGTATATGCTATAAGTTTAGTATGGTTTACATTATTGTGTGTCATACCATACTTAATTTCTGGTAAGGCATCTAGCATAAACTCTTTAGCATTATTATAGCAAAAGAGAGAACCCTTCTCTCCGATTCGTGTTTCAAATCTAGCTATAGGATTCTCTCTTAATGTTAATAATATGGGTGCTAGGGCAGTGTCTTCATCTTGTCTGAATATCTTAGTAAGACGTATTACATTCTCATGTTCGAACACCTTACTAAGACCTCCATTATTCACGGGAGCTATTTGGGCAATGTCCCCTATAAACAGAATCTTACACTGATAAAATTCACAATAGTCTACAAGTAGATCGTAAAGTTCATCACTAACCATAGAGGCTTCATCTATGATAATTAATCCCTTATTAGGAATGTTACCCATACCTTCAGAATAGAACTTCAAATCCTTGTAGTCTAAGTTAAATATATCTAGCTTGGGAGATAATGCTAATAGTTTATGTAATGTAGTAGCTGTATAGCCTGTAGCCATCTCTAGGACTGCTTTAGCTTTGTGAGTAGGAGCACACAACTTAAAGAATTCTGTTCCTTTGGTACTATCTAAATACTGTACGAACTCATTCATAACTGCTGTTTTACCTACTCCAGCATACCCAGTAAGAACTAATATTCTTTCCGGACTATCTAAGAATTTAATCATCTTATCAATAGCATACAACTGCTCATCTGACCAAGCTATCTTGTTCATAACTATTTATCCCAAAATTTATAAGTTATGTTTGTTAACTTATACTCTCCATCCTCAACTATAACCTTATAGAGCCTTTGGTTAGTGTTTGGATTATTAAGCGGTCCACATTCTTCAATGTAAGGGCCGAGCTTAACATAATTAAAGTTCTTCAGTTCAATTTCCTCTGCCAAAGTAGCTCTACCACTATACCACCCAATCTTTATGTTAAGCGGTACTGTTTCTTGCCATTGCATCTCAGTTTCAGCTGGAATTGTTACCTTAGGAAACTTTACCTCTTTATGAATAGTAAAGGAATCTACTATCTTAGTAGTAGTTAATGCCCTTACTAAACTAGCATAGTGATTAATGAGTTTAGGGTCATTATCGCCACCCATAAAACAGATAGCAGTAATACCTTTATTCTCATTAATGAGTTTCTCTATCCTAGTAATTGTTAGAGGTTCTCCAATATCCTCTGCCAAGTAAGAGCTATGACAGCCCTTACAATGGCAGGGACAATTGGATATATTAATGGCAAGAGTGGTTTCATCAGGAATTTCCCTGAATACTATATCATATCCTACATATTTAAGCATGTGCGTAGAATCTTCTGCTAGCTTCTTCTTGTCTTGCTTGACTGAAGTTGCTAACACGTTTTAAATAACCGATAACTCTAGTAGCATAATCAATGTTCTTACTACCACACTTAGGACATTCTTTGAGATATCTCTTGTCAATATGTCCACAATCATTACAAATAGTATTTGGAATATTGAATGTGAAATAGTTAGTACCATTGACAGCTGCCACTTTCAACAAGTTACGATACTGTTCCTTACTAAGATGTTCATCTAGATTCATGTGGAGGGCGCTACCCGTGTTTATCTAATGTTTCCATTAGCACTGACTATATCTTAACGGAAGTACTTCCGCAATATCCATTTCAAGCAGCGTACCAATAGCTGCCTTACTCCTCCGATCCGAGGATAGTCGATACAGGATTATAATTATCAATGTTTATCTCCTGACCATTAAGTAGCCAGGCAGATTTAACTTTACTGTAGATTGGAAGATGTTTATATGAATTAGCAATTAAACCTCTAAAGCTATCTTTAGATTTACTTCTGCTACCATACTTCTCATATGTTTCTGTTAAGGTATGATTAGTATAATACTTACGTATCTCTAAGACTTCTTCGTCAGAGTATATTGCATTACCATTCAAACTTCCTGGATTACTCTTTTGAGAACTATGATGTACTTTATTAGATTCAGTATAAACTTCCGGCATAACAGATTGCCAAGTAATTCCTTCCCAAATCTTCTGAAATGCTGAGTAGGAGATTCTATCCTTAAACATCTCCCAACATTCCTTACATCTCAAGTCTCCATAAGAGTAAATCTCTCGAATTTGAATTACATCTTCCACTTTAAGTTTAGCTCTAGGGTTTCCGTCTAACTGGTTAGATTCACCTCCCCCAGTAATATTATATCCTTTATCAGGATTCCTGGAATCAAAGGTCTTTATATAGTACCTCTCTAATTCCCCAAGCTTCTTAAAGTCGTCAGTATTATCTATCTCTTCTATAGTAAAGTTCTCAAGACCGTATTTACGCATAGACCTATATAAGTGTCTATCACACACTCTACTGTCTCTTATGTGACCTCTCCATCTTGCTTCTAGTGTAACTGTAGTTAAACCTATATACACCTTGCCGTTAATACTGTTAGTAATTTTATAGATGATCATTATATTAATAATTTCTACAAATTTACTAATTTAAATGGAGATGTGCAACTCATACATCATAATTAATTTCCCACGGGATTACCATACATCTAGTCTCACGACTCAAGCTTCAGGCTTCCCCGTTAGCATAGTTAATTACTATACCCGTCTGGTTAAACGCAAAGATATAACAGGCGATTGTTCACCATCAAGATACTTGATATAATCTTTACCATGTAGTTTAAATTTATCAAGTATAGTCAAGGAAGTATCTTCTACAGCATAGAAGTAACTATTATAGCAATCTCTTGGTACAAAGTAACCTGCCTTCCTGTCCCACATAGCATGTTTAACTCCCAGGTTTTCAGCCCTTCTGTTACGCCTGCTCCCCAGCTTTGGAGCAGTGACCTAATAAATGATATAAGTCCTTGTTAGGACCATAATCACCACACAATTCAAATTCTTTGGTAAGACGAGCTATAATAGCTTCCTGTTCAGTATCAAAGTAACCTAGATGCATTCCTTTATAGTTATGCATAATTCTCGCTGCCCATTTACCATTCTTGAGCTGAGAAACTCCGATTACCTTGCTACCCTTACGAATGTTCTTCATATTATCCTTATGTTCACACACTCTGAGATTTTGTATCCTATTATCAAGTTTATCACCATTAATGTGGTCTACAACTTTCTTAATTGAATACTCCTCTTCATGCACTCCCATTAAGTACCTATGAAGTAGTATCTTCTTACCATTTATACTAATTGCAGCATACCAAGTATCTCCACCCTGTTTGCGGATGTAAATCTTAAACTGCTTTAGTTCTCCCACCTTATCTAAATCAACCTTGATTCTAGCTGTCTCATTACCCTCTTTGTCATAAGTTATACATTCAGCGTAATCATCATGTAGTATGTACTCGTTGGGGTCATAGATTGTCCTTTCGGTAATCTTACCTTTATGATACATCTGCATGTAGTGTTTCTTACAATAAGGTGTTCCTTTGAATCTTGCGAATGCATCAGCATCACAAGCCGTGCATTTAGTTCCTTCTAGTGTATTAGTTCTCTTCATACTTGTACTCGTTTTAATTAAAGTTGTGTACAAAGATACGTAATTTCCACCAGTAAAACAAAGTATTAGGCGGGAAATCACTTCAGATTTCCTCTACATGTCACCATGTAGTGCAGACTATCGCACACCCTCATTGCTGAGAGTCCCATTCGTTTAGTCGTTCAGGCTGCCATTACGCTTGCCCCTTGTTGCCTACGATTCTCACGTAGTGGTTCCAAGTCAATTAGATTGGGTTTAACGTGCCCACAAGTTTTAGGCACAAACTCACAGTTAAACATCAACTCCTTAGTTCTAGCTTTACGATTTTCATCGCTAATAGTTTTAAGGATAGATTGCATAAATTCTCTGTAAGTAGGATTGTCATTAACTGGAATTCCTAAGAACTCAGCAGCTTCGATAACTCCATTAACACCTACAGTCAAATACTGTTTCTTCATATGAATGAATCCAGCAGAATAGACAGTTAGTAAACCATCATTTAAATAGTCTTTGAGTAATTCATTATATGCAGTTTGATATTTATGAACTTTCTGAACGTTTTCACGTAAATACTCAATCATATCGTATCCGTTATTAACTGCATCTTGAACTAATCTATTAATATTTAAAGTCATTACAGATTTGCTACCAGTAGCAATACCACCAGCTCCAAGAGAATAACTAAATTGATTATCAGTTACTTCATTGCGAAGTCTACAACAACTTGACAGACTATCTGCTGAATCAGACATATAAGTAAAGAATGAGTGTCCCTTACTATACATCTCTGCTGTAAAGTCTGCCCATTCTTTATCTACTACATCCTCTCCATCAGTAAGAAGTGCTACAGTTTCCCACATATGTTCCATATAGTTCGCTACACTATATGCGTTCTCTTATGAACTGCTGTATGTCACCATACAGGTCAGACTATATCACAATCCTATTAGGATTCTCCCCATTTCCACTGTCAATAGCTTACAGTGTACTCTCTTTCGAGATAGTCGTTGAACTTTCATTACAGAACTCAAATGTATATCCATGATACAACCTATTAGCATTGATAGCTTTATGTAACCCTTCCACACAAGATGGCTTACCTATAAGGCGTACTGCTTCACTCATAGATTTATATATAGTATCATTCTCTATACATCTGACTGCCTTTGGAGCAGTCTTCCCCTTCATAGACTTACCAAGTACATCTACAGAGTGTCTTTCATTCTCTGACTGTGTGCACCATTCTAGGTTCTCTACACAGTTATTAGAACGATTGCCATCTATATGATTAACGTAAGGTTTGTTGTCAGGATTTGGTATGTACGTCTCAGCTACAAGCCTATGACACATATATCTTTTCTTAACACCTTCTTTCATTAACACAATCCTACTGTAACCATCTTGCATAACCTCTACTTTAAGTGATTTGCCAGGATAATTACGAGTTCCAGATTGCTTATACTTGATAATTCTATCTTTACTTCTAAAGTTACCTAAAGTACTTACTTCAAAGTACCCTTCATAGTTAGGGATTTCTTTCCAAATTTCTTCCATAATGCTTAGCTGCTGATTGTCTTAATACTAATTATCTAGTGCAAAGATAATGTAATTTACTTACATTTCCTAACTTTCTACCATTAATTAATGTTAAGATGTCCCAGCAATTAGAGGAGTTGTTCGAGATAGATTACTCTATCAAGCTGCGAAATTCACAGGGAACGTTAATATGCACTTAGTCCTCTCCTCGTTAAACCAAGTCATAAACTTCTTCTGTAACCAGTTCAAAGAATCCCATATGGGCTTAGTTCCATCGGGGAATACAAACTCACCAAATAAACCTTCAAAGTAATTCTTATCAAAATAACTGATATTCCAGAATACTGATTGGAAGTTACGAGCAGCTGCTGGTTGATTGATTGAATATACAATCTGTTGGAACTTCTGTTCAATAGTCTTATCAATATTTCTATGTTTATCAACCATCTCTTCTGGACGTTTCCAATAATCATCACCCCATTCTTTACGAGCGAAATAATCGAAATACATTAGGAACTCACCAGTAGCTACTGCTCCAGCGAATTGCGAGCTGATAGCAAATACCAGATTAACAAACATACCGCAGAAGGAGTCCAGATTCTTAGGCTTGGCAGACAAACCTCCAATTGGCTGTAGCCCTTCAAGTAGGAACGGATACATAGTGATAGCCACGCAGTAGGGCATAATTGATGTTTCATCATGCTTGTAAAGTTCATGAGATTCCAGTTGTCTAATATACTCCTTAGCTAAATCTTCACCATATAACTGCCTAATTTTATCTGTAAGGATTGCTCTATTAACTTTAATTACATCACCCTTAAACAACTCTCCATTTAAAGTTACTATATTCTTCTCAGTAACATTGGCATTAGCATCATATTTACTACCTGTAGCAGCATTAGATGCTTTGGCATAATCCTTAATAAACTGCTTCTTCCCAGCTAATGCTCTAAGTTCAGCTTGTTTATGTCGATACAAAATGAATGCTTTAGCGACATCATAGTAATCACAAGCCATCAAAGCCTTTTCAATTTGATCTTGAAGCTCTTCTACTGATACTATGTTGTTAATATACAATTCATCTTTAATATCATCCAAAATATCGGAATCAATTGGTTCGTTAACAGCATTGAACGCCTTAGTAATAGCCGCGTCAATCTTATTAATATCGAAAGGTTCTACTCTCTTATTTCTTTTAATTACTAACATTCAATTTAGAAGTTTAATATGTTTCTTAGTAATAGAGTCTTCTCTGCTCTATTCATCAAATCTTTGCCCTTGTCATTACTAATTAACTGAGTAAATGCATTATACACAGTAAACATATCCACCTCATTACCCTCTCCTATATAATAGCTAGAATCAGGGTCTTCAAACATAGAACCATAAGCCTTAACAACAAGGTCTGTTCCTATCTTTACGTCTCCATACCCACCATTATAGGTCATAGATATAGCGTTTCTAACCCATCTACCTAGATTAGAGTCTATATTACTTGGAGTTCCTTCCCATGTAGTATTATGTAAGGTGTCCAACATCAATTTAATATCACTGGTTTGTGATAAAAGGTGTTCAACAGCTTTATAATTGATGGGCTTCTCAGACTCTAAGTTCTGAACTTGTAAGAACTCTGGGTCAAAGACACATAAGTTTGTACATGCTCTATTAAGAGCACCTCTATAAATCTTAGCTACTGGTTTACGGACGTCTAATCCATATACCATACCAATAACTTCATCGTGATTATCTATTCTGCAATTCTCTGGCATTACAGCTTGAATAAGTACACGATTATAAGTGATATCATCTGCATTAACCTCTCCATCTGCTGTTCTAGTAACTTGCTTAGGAAGTTCTGCTTCCACTATAAAGTTACTAGTAAACTTATACATTCTTTCTAGAAAGGGTTCTACATAAGCAGCCGTAGGGAAGTAATTACGCTTCCCTATTCTGGTTGCTTTACCATTTAACAGTTGATCAATCGTCAGTTGCATTATACACAGTACAATATCGGCTTTGGTAATTCTAGTAATCTAGCAGCATAATATACAGCTCTTAATGGATTTGCACCATTACCGTCAATAGGCATAGTGTTAGAACTAAAATAACCAACACCATACCTTTTGGCAATATTGTACAACCTCACTAATAACTCAGTAGATTGGCCCTTTGTTGGATCAATTTCATTTGACAAGAGCTGATTTAGCAAATACTTCAGAGCTTCTCTGCAAGTAGCTCTGGTGTCACCACCGCTAAATGTATGACTGTCTATCACAATTGTTCGCACAGTGACTCCACAGAATGCACCCTCAGCATACTTTACTTCACCACTCATCATTTCAATAGGAGTTCCCACCAATCCCTGTACAGGATGGACAGGTTTCTCTACATCTCTGTCATTAATGGTTATCTTACTAGAATCTAGTTGCTTTGAGGCTTTAGAAATCATACTATCTTTAACAATAGTAGGAAAATCATCTATGTTAGTTTGGCCAGTTACTCTAAATCCAACAGCTGGCAAATTACTCATAAGATTATCCTCGGCTCGTTGAAAGTCTAGTTTACTTTGTTCTAACGCCTTAAAAGCATTTACATAGTCATCACAATTAGCTCTAAGAGCTATTACATCATCAATAGTTAAAGTCATTGTTTACATTATTGTAAGATAATTCGTCCATCTAATCTATTACCAGCTTCGTCGACAATAGAATAGTCACAGCTCCAACATGTATTACCGAAGTTCTTGTGTATCCACTCAGAACTTCCAAATAATGAGCCTACAGACTTATAAGTAAATCTTCTACCATAGGTAGTAGCGGACTGATGCAAGTCTCCTTTTACAAAGACTACATTACCGGAGATTCCCCTATTATCTAGATACTCATTAATAAAATTCTCAGTCTTTACATCTAAGGTTAGCGGTAAATTCTTGAACATATCCTTGTTATCTTTACCATGACACATTACATAAGTAACGTCACCAAGTTTGAACTCTCCGATAAATTTATCAAATACTTGACACTTAATATCGAACTGTTCAAGTATAGCAGCCAATGCTATATTAGCAGCATATCCAAAATCACCGTCATGGTTGGATTCCCCAACGCAGTAATAATATAAATTGGAATGCTTAATCTCTTCCTGTATAGACTTAATAAAACTAGTCATTAGTTTTATATAAGTATGCAGTTGTTCCTTATTGCTCATATTTTGAGCTAGGTCATGTCCACCTCTAGTAGTCTGACCATTATATCCATCTAGAGAGTCTCCAAGATTACAGATAACAATATTCTCAAATCCTCCACCTATATGATAGGCTTCTGTATATACTCTTTTAAGAATCATATCAAATCTTCTCTTCATCTCTTCCTCATTATAAGGATTTTGATAAATAGATTGTGGAGATACAGCTGCTCCAGTATGAATATCAGATAGCCAAATGATTAAGTCTTTACCATTGGTTATCATAGGTGCTTTGCCCCAATCATACAAATTATTAATGTCTAAACCTTCTAGAATATGTTTACCATCTTCAATCTTAGACTTTAATTCTGCATTCTCTAATGCATATTTCTTTAATAAGGATTCATTCTGTTTTATCCTTTGAGCTTCTATGCCTCTAAGAAAGTCATTCTCCTTCTCTCTTAGTTGCATAACTTGAAGCTGTTCAGGAGTATTCTCCTCTATGATATGAGGAGCAAACGGAGCTGAAGCCTTAGTAATATTAAATACTCTCAGAATCTTCTTGAAATCTTCCAATGAATATTCTGGGAAGCTACGGCTAACTTCTCTTTGCGTGATAGAAGAGCCATAATATGAATACAATCTATAAATCATATTCATTTCATCACGTGTAAGTCTTCCGGCTAAAGGAGCTTTATCACGCAAAGGCACAGTAAATTCATAGGCAATAATCCTACCTTCTGTGTCTCTTATATACTGAATGGTTCCAGTACTAGTCTTTTCAGAGGTCTTCTTAGCCTTGGATTTAGTAGTTCCAACATAACCTCGTTCTTTAATCTGTTTAAACAAATCCATGACAGTAGAATACTGTTCATTAGATACCTTGTTAGCCTCATAGTCAAACTCCAGTTGCTTACGCTTATTGCAGAAATAATTCTGAGGAAGACCTGTCTTCTCAGCATAAGCATTCATACTAACATTATCTTTAATTACGTTATGTAAGTGACTGATCAATTTGACTAGAGTTTCGTTTCTCATATTACTGATGTAAATTAGATAGCCTTTCGGCCTTAATATAAAATTTCTAATCTCTTTGCTACTAAGTATCTATAAAGAATAAGGGGACTACCTTATTAAACATAAGATAATCCCCTTGATATTTAAGGTCAATAGAAGTTATAACTTATCCTTCAACCCCAAAGCAGATATATGTACCCATCTTAGCTGACTTAGACGGAGTGTACTTAACTTCAAAAGCGCCATCCTCACCTTCAACTACTGCCTTAATATACTTGCAATATACGTCACCAGTGTAGTCTTTCTTAGTGTACAGCTCCTTAGCTACTTCTTTAGCCTTAGTCTTAGTCTCGAAATTGATAAACAGTACTTCACCAGTTGCAGGATTAATACCTTGATAACCAGTCTTATACTTTCTCTTACCCTTCTCATTCTTAATGTCAATCATAGTGTACGGACGCTCGCGAGTGTCAGCAGAACCTGCCTCAAACGTAATGGAACATCCAACACCAGCAGCCATCTTAGTATGTTTAGTAAGATATTCAGCGCAGAATTCCTTCAATGCTTTGTCAGTGATGGGCTTACCAGCAGCTTTCCATGCCTGAGTAGCATCACGAATTACTTGGAATGGGGCTTGTGCAACTGCTTCTTGTTTAGTGTAACCTTTAACTTCTACTTTCTTAAAATTTACTTGATTAGTCATAATTAATTGAGTTTTAAACATTATTCCATTGAGTGTAATCTCTTTGTTATTGTATTACAAAGGTACTGCTTTAATATTGGATTACCAAGCAATACTGATGTAAAATAATCTTAATGTTGTATTCTCAATCTGACCTCTTCTTTCAGGGAGGATGCTGCAAAGGTACTACTTTATCTCCAATTGGACAAGTAATGACTAATAAATAATACGATAAATTATTTTAACTATTATCATTAGGTGGAAAGCAAAATGTATTATTGCACATTCCACGCCATGTAGCTTCACTCTCTTCATAGAATTTATCTATTATGCCATTCTCATCATTAGCGATTATCCCAGTAGCCCATAACAGTTGATTAAATCTCATGTCTGGATACTTGTCTATTAAATCGGATAGCTTACTAAGAATAGCTTTGTTGTTTACATATCTAGTGTTATTCATACACTTTAAAATGGTAAATCTGGAGTTAAATCTTCCCAGGGTAATTCTTTATCGAGAATCTCATTGATTTTATCAACCATTTCCTTAGAAGACTTCATATCGAATGTAAGGAACTCTGTAGTATTTCTCATAAAATCGTCACAAATAACTGCAAGACCTTTAAGAATCCTTTCAGAGTTATGAGACTCTTTACCCTTACGAACTTTCTGAATTACTTGCCAAGTAGTAGCATTAGGAGTCTTATTTCTGGCTTGCTTAGTAAGGAAGCATATTAGTGAGATTAAGGCAAACTTAGTTCCTATATCACAAGCTAAACACCCCAAACTGAAGTAATCCTTATAATACTCCCTTAAGTCATTCAGAGTTGGTTCATAGTATTCCATCAGCATCGTATCCATACAATTCGTAGTATGCTACCATACGTAACAACTTAGTAAACTCTAAGAATCCTTCTTTCATATGGCCATTAGTAACTGGGTATACTCCAGACCTGAAATCAGGAACTGTAGATACTACCAGCATATTAGCCTTTAAAGAAGGTTTGACCTTATATGTGTTCTCAATATACAGTTTAAGCATCCACATATACATAGCCATTTGTCTAGCATAATGATACTTATCAAAACTCTCGCCAAACTTAGTAAGATAATGCCCACTTGTCTTTAAGTCATTGAGTGTTAACTCATCGCTATCAGGACAGTATGTGAAATTATCAAGTTTAGCTTTAAGCTTTAGTACCTTATTCTTGCCACCATGTTCTACCAACACAGACATTAATAAGGCTGCTTCATTAGCTATAACAGGTTCTGCAAATAAACCTTCTGGTTTTAGTAATGACTGTATTTGCTTATTGCATTCAACTGATGTGAGACATTCTCGTAGCTTGTCTCTAGACTTGGGATCTAAATAAATAGGAACCTTATCGGCAACATATTTACTTCCCCATTCATAGGCTGTACGCTGAGCATAGTAGTCTTCGCATTTAACACGTAGAGCTTCCATCTTATCAGCATCCATTTTACCCTTATAATAGCTAATTTTATTTGATGCTGCTATAATTTCGTCAGCAGTAACAACATGATTAGCTACAAATGTAGGATATAATTCATCCGCCATGAATCCAGCTTTAGCTGTAGGCCTATTAACTGTTTCTACAAGAATAAATGATTCTGGTTGCAGTATTAATTCATGCACTGCTGAACCAAAATACAGTGAGTCAGAATACCTAGAGTCCGCTTCTAAACCAGCTTTATACAAAGCAGGACTTCCACCCTGCTCTGGATTTATTAGCTTCAATCTAGAGTTACTGATGTAATCAGAATAAGCATCCCCGAAGTATTCTTCATCACTTATGTCTAAATATTCTATGGTTTCAATTAGTGGTGTTATTTTAATTTCCTCAAGCATATTGCTTCATAAATAGATAAGCATCGATTATCTCAGTTCTATTTAGTGAGAATACCTTGAACATAGGGAAGTCAACAGTTCTGTCTGTATGATACAGTAGTGCTGGCACCCCAGAACGTTGACATTTGATTACATTACTTAAAGAATCATCAATAAAGACATCCACTTTACCTTTAATCATATCAGCTTTGTTACCATGCTGGTATACCATTTGATAAATTGGTCTGTCAGGAAATCCATTCCTCCTGAGCCATTCTCTAGTCCATGCCTTATTATTGACTCTCTTAGTACAATACAGCTCTGGAATAAAGTCAGGTCTATTAATAACTGGGAGATTTAACCAGAAATCTCTCTCCTTACTAAGGATCTGTTGTACATTCCTAGTAATTATATGGTCTTTAAGCATGTGAGGATTATTAGCTGTATCAAAACGCTCACAATAAGCATCCCAAAACCCAGCCAAACAATCATCTATATCTAATCCTATTCTGAACATTCAATAGCATCTTGTTATGATTCTAGAATTCTTCTATATCATAGATGTCACCAATAATTATCTCTCTGTCTCTTGACATGATTACCCCTAGTTCTTCATAATCTCCAGGTAGATCAATATCATAATCTTCAACGAACAAGTTTATGAACTTGTCTTCAGCTTCTGTGAAGCTTCTAGCTCTCACTTTCTCTAACCACAAGTCTCCATTATTAAGACCATAACATGGTAGAATGTAAGTACTCATTTATTTAGTTTAAAATTTTAAGGCAATATAGAACTTCATAAGACAAATCAAAGCCGTAGGTAAGTCTTACTTCAGTTAAAGTGTCTTCATAAATTTCAACCATCTCTTACTAAGACTTCTTAATAAGTTCGTAAAAGAAATCTTTACTCATCATAACGTATTCTCCATCAGAGCCCATATTCACACCTTTATCAACTTGTTTATTCCAGACTATTACTAATGGTCTGTCTTTACGTCCACAAGTTTTGATGATTTCAGCAATAGATGGAGTATTCTTAGTACATTTGCATTGAACATAACAAGGTAATTTGTCCTCGGTTTCTGCAATATCAATCTTAGCATCATCCAAATTCTTAGATTCACTACGAGACGATTTCAATCCTTTATAACCGAGTTCAATTAATTCCTTAATAATTTTAAGTTCATAATTATTACCCTTACGTTTAGCATAAGCACCGTTACGTTTCTTCTTTGGTTTTACTTCTTCAGTACCTTCCATGCTTCGTTAATTAAGTTAAGTGTTGCATCTCTACCATATTTAGCATGAAAGTCGGATATATCCTTAGCTCCATAGGATCTAGGAATCCATAGGCATTCTACTCCAAATTGCTTCCTTATCCGATTCATATTATGAATTCCAGCTAAGTCATTGTCATAGAACACTACTATCTTCTTAAATCTCTTGCTGAGTTTCTCAAACTGAGATTCAGTTATGAATAGATTCTCAGAATTAGGAGCTATTGCAGTAATCCCTAAAGAATATAAGCACATTACATCCTTCATACTTTTAGTAATTACTAACAGATTACCTTCTGCTGGGAGTTGATGAGCTCCTTGCAACATGATAGCCTTCCAATTAGAAAGGAATCTTGTAGTTCCTTTGTCCCTAAATGGAAAGTATATACGCCATAACTCAATGCCTTTGTCGTTTTTACCTCGATAATAGCCGAATATGGGGTTCTGAGAACCAGTAGTAGCATAATAATTCCCATTCAGGAATACAGTTTTACATGAGTACACTCTAAATTTCTTTAGAATATCCTTAGTAATTCCATATCTATGCCACCATTCCAGCTCTTTATCAGTGAATTCCTGTATTTCAGCCCGTATAACAGCAGGTCCCTTGTCTTTAAACTCAGTACTACTAATTACTGGCTTACTACCTTTAGGCAACGTCTTGTGTTTGATATAACCAAAATCATTAGCAACGATTTGTAAAGCCTTATAATAAGAGCAGCTATACTTATACATTACTACACTGATAAAATTGCCATAAAATTGTCCACTGAAATCATTGAAGATGATATCCCCAGACGCATTCCTATAAAAGGAACACGTAGGAGAGTTATCATTTCTCAACGGAGATTTAAACAGTCCCTTCTTTACTGGGATACCAAGATAATACTCAAGATATGTCTCCTGAGATTGCCTTTCAAGTAAATACTTCTTAGTAATTTTAGGTTCATACTCTAATACCATATTGATTCGATACTTAATGTTAGAACCTTAAAGTTACTAATTATTTCTTATACATCAAAGTCAAGGTCTGAATTAGCTGATGCAGCGTCTCCTGCTACCCCAAAATCATCAGAACTTGTTCCCGGCATATCTGTAGGACCGTTACTCTTCTGTTTATTCATCTGATTAGTTTCGTAATCAGAGAAGAAGACCTTATCACCCAACCAGTTATTAGAGATATAAGCATCACCTGCTTTACTAATATTAACGAAGTATGGCAAACAAGGTTCACCCTTCTTATTAGCAATCAGTTTCAGTTTAGTCTGCTTATTAACAGCGTCCTTGGTAATCTCAATAAAAGTCTTAGCTAGCTTCTCAAATTCATCGGGAAGCGCAAAGGTCATAGATTTAAACTTCTCATATTTCTTAGGAGATAGTTGTTCTCCAACATGAGCTAACATAAACTTAAACTTCTCCAAATTAGACGGATTCTCACGTTCTACCCCACCATTAGAGGTTACTGGTCTCACATCATCACCTTCTTTAGGACAGAATATAGTCTCTTCATATACTCCATTCTCATTCTCAAACGAAATCTTCATGGTCTTCCAAGTAGTACTTGGGTCTTTCTTACCAGCGAATTCGCTATAAGTTACACCCTTAAAGAGTACAGTATGGATTTCCCAAGGTTTCAGTCTAGGTTTGATTGATGATGTACCGTTAGTGTTGGATAAGTTGAAATTCATTGACATAGTTCTAATAGAATATTAAAGTTCGAAAGTTAATGGGTCAATCTCTTTAGCTGACTCATCTTCAATCTCTGTGTCTAGTGGCAAATCTACATTGTCAAAATCTTCCTTAACTTCTATGTTATCTACTTCAGGTTCTATAGGTCTGTCAGCATTACCAACTAATACAAACAAATCATCATAGCCCTTCATTTTAGTTACTGTAAATGTATCTCCATACTGTCTTAATAACTCATTGGATTTACCTCTACAGCTTACAGATAGACCTTTAGTAAGCTTATTACCACCTTTGGTACCAAAAGCTTCATCAGTACCAATAATTGGGAATGTTACTCCTTCAATCTTCTGGTAATTAATACTAATTCTATCTCCCCAGGCAGCACCTATCATAGCAGCAGCTGCCTTATTAAGTATATACTTATTGGAATCTAATGTTACTTGAGGTTCCGCTGTATCTTCAACCTCTACCGCAACCTTCTTGGTAGGTTCCTCCTTGACTATCTCCTGCTTCAGAGATTTATATTCTCCAGTAGCAGGATCAAAGTCTAGGGTTAATAGCATTTTAACTATCATTCTCCTAATTCAAACTTATTAATTGTATCAATAACCATCTTCATATTAGGTTCGATATATAAGTCAGAGAAACATCCAGCAGTACTTCTACAAGTATCAGGACCTAAGGATTTAGTTCTGAATTTATACGTAACTTCCTCATCATTAACTATCTTCTCCGCATAGAGCAAATAATTAAACAGTCCATCAATATTAACACTTCTGTCCAACATCTTACCGGTGGTGAAGAGTTTGTATTTAGGATCATAATCGTTACCATCATTCACAATATGTGATATGAAGATTACGATTAAATCGTCTCGAAGAGTCATTGCCTTAAGAATTAAGTCATAATAATGCTTTGCAAAGTCAATATGCTTATCATATCCTTTCTCGGCACTTCTAGACATTACTTCTTGAGAGAGAAGATAATTACTATCATCAATAGCTAAGACTTTAATCTCCGGCAGTTTAACATTAACTACGTTCATAATATTCATTACCTTAGCAAATTCATTACTAAAATACCAGTTACCAACGTAATTCTTGTCCTTATCCTGAGTTAACTTCTTATAATTCTTTCTAAATCCTGGAATAGATAATTGTTTTGGAGTACAACTAATAATAAACGTTTCTTTAGGATTCAGATATTGCAGCGAACTAGACTTACCACTACCTGAAAATCCTCCAAGTCCTATAATTTGGCTCATTAAGTTATAATGTTATGGTTACGCGTAAATCATCTCGTTTAGCTTTAGCTTCATCTTCTGGAAAGTCGATGATAGTCCAATCTGGATGTTTATACCTCTCATAGTCATTGATTTCAGATGGAATAGGTAATTCTTTAAAGATACCACATCTACCATAAAATCCTGTACCAATAGCTATGTCAGACGAACCAAATCTATTCTTAAGAACCAGTAATGACCTGAATCCATCCTTTAGTTCCTTTATGTCATATCCTCTATAAGAAGACAATTTGTTCCTAAATGGATTATACAATACTAATACAACATTAGCATCCTCACTAGGAGAACCACTTTCCTTCAAATCGGACAAATCTGGCTCCTGTAACCCTTGCTTTAGTCTTTCAGAATTATTAGAATTTCTATTAAACTGCATAATATTAATTGGAGATACTTTACATTTATTTCTAAATGATACCCCATATGCAGAAATAGTATCAATCTCTTCTTTCTTACTACGACCTGGTAATGGTCTTACTAAGCCCAAATGGTCAGTAATTATAGCTATGATCTGATTAGGATTATTAAGTACATAAGTGTCTTCATCAACAAAGGTTCCAAACTTCTTCAAGTCTGCTATAACCATTTCTTTATACTTCTCTGAATTTAAAGTTCCATCATGTATTATAAGTCTGTCTTCTATTGATTCCAGCCATGGAATACATTCCTGAACTAAATCATAATCCTCATCAGATAATGTCACCCCCTTACCTCTAGAAAGCAATTCTTTAAAAGATATCTGTTTACCATAAGTCTCATAAATGTGAATAGAAAGCAGTTTAGCTAATAATTGCTCTGCACTCATTTCTAATGAGAATATAATAAACTGTAAATCTCTATCTTGACTTGTATCAAGAAGTGCTTTATAAATAAAAGAGTGAAGTACTAAACTGGTTTTACCATTACCAGTTCCTGCTGCTACTAAGTAATATGTTTCTTGAGTTAATCCATCAATAATCTGTTCTAATTTGGGCAGACCTAGTGATAATCCTTGATTGTCACCTCTTCTACCTCTTTCGATTAGATTTAACAAGCTACTAGTATGTGTCATAATTCTGTTATAGTATCAAATACCATTTCATCAAAGTGACCTTCCTTAAATGCTTTAATGGATTCCCAAGATTTGGATATAATGAAATCAGCTATATTCTTATTAAGCAGATTACATTTATTCTTCTTAGCCCAGTCGATTAACTCTAGTACTTCTTTATGCTTATCTTTACTCCATCCGATATTCTTACCATATCGGAAGAACATTTCATCTTCAGTAAAGAATCGTTTGGCGAAATTCCGCATATCATATTCTTTACCGTTAATAATACCTATTGGAGGATAAGCATCCCATAATTCTTGACCCAGTTCTCCTGAGTACTTTCTGTAATTTCTCATGAAATTCTCATTAAAGATTACAGTTTCGGGGTCAAACTTCTGACCCGCTTCAGGGACTTTATACTTCTTAGTAATAATTCCCTTAGTTTGAAGACTCAGTAAGATAGTCCTCAATCCAGTTCTAGTAATAGGCAATCCAAGATATTTAGTAAGGAATTCTCCATGACCTTCTTCTGGTTGCGCTATAAATAATAACTCAATCATTAACAACTCCTCAGCAGTAAGTCTATACTGCTCCATCATTAACAATTGATTGTCCAAAGACGTCTTTAATTTATCCAAGCTAATGATTAATAAGTTAGTAACTTACCAATCTATTATGCTGCAATAGTGTTATTCTGATTTCTCAGTGTCCTCAATTACATAAGCATCCTCAGCTACTTCAAATGGAGATAAGAAATCCTCAATGAGTTCTTCCTGTCTTTTAGCCATAGCCTTAGAATCATATACTTTACCATTAAAGGTAAATTCTCCCTTCCTATTTATGCCATTAGTAGCAACAGCATCAAATACAGAAGTAAGAGTAAATAGTTCAACTATACGTTCAACTGTCATTTCAAATTCTCGATATGAGTTACAAAGATAATCAAATCTATTTATACTACCAACTGAATCTACCTAAATTTGAGGCTTCTCATAAGGCTTGGTACATCTAACATCTTATTCCCTATAGAAGCAGAGACAATGCAAATGCTAGCCTTAGAATGTCTTTCTAATAGGTGTAACAGACCAAATATGTCTACATTCGCAGTAGTATCTGGCAAAGGTAACACAACTTCTTGGTCTATTACGTCATAATAGTTCACGGTATACATCAGAATCTAAATATCATTTTAGTTTCTTTGTTCTTCTTAGGAGTAAATTCTCTTCCTTCTAAGACATCTAGCAGATTAGAGCTGTCTATGGTTATGAAATCTTTACCACTAGTACTTTTACGAAACCATTCTTCTTCAACAGTTCCTTTAATTACAAAGGTAAATACTTCTGCCACTTTGTTCTCCGCCTTCCTAATAACTCTGCCAATTCTTTGCGTCTTAGTAGTAGGACTAGAATCAAATCCAAGAATAACAGCTACAGACAATCCCGGAATGTCAGCACCTTCGTCCAACATTTTAGAGGTATTAAGTACTCCCACTTTAGCTTCCTTGAATTCCTCCAAGGTCATACGCCCTTTCTTCTTAGTTTCCTTACTAGATAACACTTTACCATATCCAATCTTCTCCGCGACCTTAATTGTCTTACTAAACGTAATACATTTCTTGTCTTGACGGTGCTTCAATATTAAATCAGTAAGTTCTATCTTCTTAGGATGGTTATATATAAACTGCTTCCTTCCTTGCAGGGCTCTGTTAAACCCCATTGCATGTATTAGAATCTGTTTATTAATAGCCTTAAATTCGTCAGGCTTATTAGCATAATCAGGACACATTCTCTTAGCTAATTCAATGCGTTTCTGCCATTTAGAAGCACATGCCATAGCTAAGGTAAAATCATGGTTAAAGAAAGAGAAATGATCGTAAAACTCTCTATTTAATTCTAGATACTTGCTTAGATCATCTACTTCTATTAAGACTTTGTACTCCCTATAAGGAGACAACCAGCCTCTGGCAGTAGCTTCACTAACATCTACTCTATCGACTACAGGACAATACTTCTTGATGTAACTGTCTTTACCATCAAGCCTTTCCATAGTTGCTGTTAAGCCTAGAATTATTTTATACTTAACTACTTCGAACACCTTTCCAAATAAATCGGAGGCATATTTATGACACTCATCAAGTATTAATAGATCACAATTCCATTCCTTTCTTACTACAGTATTAATGATAAGCACCTGATAAACTTTAGGTACTTTTTGCTCAGCTAAATCTGCTAACCATTGTCTTTGCAAAGCATCTGTAGGTACTACTATTATAACACTCTTTCCAGGATTCTTAGCCAAGAATCTCTTCATACACATAATGGCAGTTCTAGTCTTACCGAAACCGGTACAATAGACTAGACTTCCACATAATCTGTTATTAACCCATCGTTGAACACCTAAAGCTTGACGTTCACTTCTGGTAATATTTCCAAATAAGTCTGCCATTTGTTATGTAAAGAGCTATTACACCTTAAATTAAATCATCTATCCCTTAAGTCTTGTGATATGACTATAATGAAATTAAATTAAGTAATGCATAGCTATTACATAATAATCTGGATTAATAACTGTCAACCAATTACAATTCAGATATAATTTACAGAGTAAATCCTTTAGCATCACATACCATTTTAATTTGTTCCTTACGAGTTTCCCATTGAGAGATGTGGAACTTAACTTCTTCAGCCAAAGAATAGAGTATTCTATTTCTGAGAACCTTAAGTTGGTCTGTAGTTAACTCTGTATATTTCTTACTCTTCAGATTAACCATAGCTCTTAATTGAGTATAATTCAATCCTTTGGGAGTAATATAGATGGGAGCGGTAGGTTTAAGACCTAATCTCTCTCTAGCCACTACAAGCTTGTCTCTCAGCTGACCATCAGAGTCTTTCTCTACCAAGTCCTTGCTCTCTTGAGCAGTAAACCAGAGACCTTGCTTGAGAATGAATGTGAGTGTAATATGTTGCTTGTTGAACTTTCCCAGTCTGTCCAAACAACCTTCACGAACAAGTTCAGTAGGAATATCTTTGAATTCCTCCGGACAATTATTCATGGTTCCGTCAATCGGATAATCCTTAGGGTCTATAGCATCCTTATTAATGTCTAGGAAAGATACTAGGGCCTCTAAGAATTTAAATCTAGGCAGATGTTGCTCTTGCTCTAGCCATCTTAAGAATAGCTCAGCATTACAACGCTGCTTCTGGTCATTAATAATGTCCAATAAAACATAACGACCAGGATACTCCTTGCTAGTATTGTGAAGCATAGATTCACAATGGGCGTAGAAACTACGAAGTTCTTCCTCAGTACAATCAACCAAACGCTTCTCCTCTTGTACTAATTCTCCATTAACTTCTTGTTTACGACCCTTCCATACGAAGGAGTTAATATTATTCATAGCAGCTGCCAATTTCTCTTTAAACATACAGATATATCATATTAATTTGATGTAATGGTCTAATCTCTTTAATTTAGATAATCTTTTACAGTATAATCTCACCTTCTGGTGGCTTCTCGTAAATAAAAGTCTCAAAATAAAAGTCAGTATTCTTATAAGGAACTTGAATATTATTCTCAGAATCGTACCAAGTATCCTTACCAGCTACTACTTCCCTATATTTTAAGAATCCGATGTCCCCAACTACTAGGAATGGACTATCCCAATTGGGACATCGCGTACACGCTTTATATGCACCAGTTTTTAAGTCTTCAAACACATATTGAATATAGCCACCTACGTTCTCTTGTGCAGCTACAAGCCGCACACGTAAGGTCTCTATTATCATAGATATCTTGAGCCTACACGCATATCTTCAGGAATGTTATCTTCTTCAAATGGAACTGCTTTCCATTCTAGATCGTCTGGATTCCATCCAAATGCTTCTGCATCTGCGTGGGCAATATCTCTACCTCTATCTAGAGCTTCTTGTTGTGTTTCGAATTCTTCTGTTTCTTGATAGGTAATATTACCCTTCAACCCTGCATAAATGTTGTACTCAGTCATTCTTCTGATTCGTTAGTGTTAATTTTACCATCTTTATAAGTTACGCAACCGTATTTAGCGAAGTCACATACACTCTTCTCAATACCTTTGAAACAGGGATATTTAGCACATTCTTTACAGGTGCGCTCAGGATACTTGTATTTAACTCCATCTCTGTCTTTGTCACAGTCTTCGGATTGCTTCTTAGCCATGCGCCTCTGAGTTAGTTGTGTCTTAGTAAATTACTTGAATAATAAGGCCATTATTACTCCTACAGTAACTACTCCTAGACTTGTTGATAAAGTGGTTAATCTTTTATTCTTCTTAGTTATTTTACGTAACTGCTCTTGCTGTGTTTGAATAGCTGTATCTTGCAACTTAATGTGCATGTTAGCTCTTTCCAGTTGAAGTTTACGTAGACTATCAGCTTTAGCCAAGTTTGCAGTTAGTAAGGCATAAGAATCTACTTGCTTTATAAGTTCTACCTTTTCAAGTTTTAACTTCTTATGCTCCAGGAATATAAGATTAGTCGACTTTAGCTGTTTAGGAGTTATAACTATTAATGAGTCATTTACCAACTTCGGATAGATATTCTGTGAAGAACACCACATCGTTGGCAATAGACTGATTAGTAATATTAATAAACTCCTTCTCATATGTATACTTTATAGTATCTATTTTACCGTTACTAGTAGCGATAACACTAAGAATACTATCATTAGTATTTGCTAAATCTCTTATTTCCTTATTAAGCGAATCAATAGTCATTTCATATTTGTTGGTATCTGGCATTACTACAGGATCTTCCTTTAGTAATAAACCAACTACAACTATTATAATGGCTATAGTAGCTCCTATTATAAATGGTTTACTCATTGCAGATAGTAATGATTATACAAATCTACAATATCATTCACTTTCTCTGGTGAGGCTGTGAGCAATGTGTCTAAACATTCTCTTTCCTTGTCATTCAGATTAAGTTCAACTTCTACCATTCGGGAATCTAATTCATATACCTCTTTTGCTGTATTATAACCAGCAATATACTTCCCTGGGCATTGTTTAAAGAATGCAACTTCTTGATCTAAGAGTGCATTTACCACACCACGATTGATTAAACCTGGATCTGTACTGTAGAAAGCATGTTTGTTTCCTTTGCGAGCTTTACCTAAGGCAATTGTTTTACCTACTTCCTCGTTAAACTCATCTTCCGGGTTACATATCGCAACCCCTATTGATAGTTTCTTTACACCATCACAATGAACTGCATCAGAATCACTATAATCAGTAATAACAGCATCTACTTCTTGTGATACTGCTGCCATAATGAATTTACGTTCAATGTTTGCGTAATCAGTAAAGGAATCAATTCTATATTCTACTCTCTCTTTCATAAGATTAACTTTATAAGATAATAAGTCTTATCTCTTTAGATGGTCTAATCTTCTATTTAGATATTATTTCCTACCTAAACCATTATAGAAGTCAAGTATGGCATTCTCTTTACGAAGCCATGTAGCTTGTTCTCTAGCCATATCAAGAATAGTTCTACTAATGGACTCTTCTTCTACTTGTTCTTTAACTAGCATACCAGTATCTTCATCATCTCCGTTTAGCCACTGGAATGTAGCCCAATCTCCTTCTTTCTGAGCCTGGTCTACAATCTTGTTGATACTCATAGTAGTCTCAATTTCCCTGTCTACCGTAGCAGCAAAAGGCATGATTCTATCTACGATATCTACTTTAATAGGAGGAACTGGGGGATACTGGAACAAGGCATCATTCTCGGTTAGATATTCAAATATCCACGAATGATGTAGGTACTCTTCTTTAGCTCTACCTCTCCAGTAGATGCCAAGTTTAGGAAGTCCTTCTACTTCAAAGTAATTAGCGAATGTCATATACAAAGCATGATTAGCTAGTTCAGCAGACATCTGCTTTACTAACATTTCAATCATTACCGACGATAAAGGACATTTACGTCTTGTAGTATCAATAACTCTCTCAGTATATTTCATAGTAGGTTCTGCACCCACTGTTTGAACTCCATCACTTGTTACTTCTTGTATTGGATTTCCGTCTTTGTCTAGCTTTCTCACTGTTAAATACTTTAAAGTTATTATTTCGCAAATAATCTAATGGTGCTCCTATCCAAGTAATGTACTTAGCACAGGTAATCTCTTTATCCATCTTGATGAACTGCGACTCCTTAACTTTTAAAGGTTTATCAGAAGAGAAGAATTTGGTACCTACACATTCTGCCCCATCCTTTCTAATAAGATATAATTGCACTTCATATAGAAAGGTGGGATATTCTGTTAGTTTAACGTCCCCAGAATGGTAGATTGTCTGGGCTGTACGTTTTACCATTCCAGGAATACTTTAGTACTTCCGATTTGGGCGTCTTATACTTCCCTAAAATATAAGGAATGTCAGACTGGATACACTTATGACTAAACGTAGTCTTAGGTATAGGTTTCTTGGTCTTCGGGTTAAGCTTACCTGTAGTAAAATTACCACCCTTTACATAGACTACCAAAGTTCCAGGTATGTCTATGATTTTAACCGGCTCAGACCAATTGTAATTAGGAGCAGGAACTCTTCTAAATTTCTTCCACAGCTTACGCTCCTTTGGAGTTTTAGTCCAAACATTAGGGTCGCGAGGTTTAACACTAGGCTGTCTCAGATGCTCAGCTACTAGGAAAGCATCATCATTCCAGTCTCTAATTCTAAGTCTCTTAACTCTGTCCTCTGGACTTTCTTTCTCCTTAAAAGTCTTCTTCTCCATTTTACTGATAAGATTAAATGTTAATTACTTCGTATGAATAGTACCACAAGTATTACACTTATAGATACCTTTCTCATAATCATACAGCGTGTGATTAGTAAGTCTACCACACCTAGTACAATTCATAACTTTTACAGATTCATATACTCTCCTTGACCTTTTCTTGGGAGTCACCCCTACAGTTGAAGTCATAGTTAAATACCTTTAGTCAGTTCTTCTAATCTCTGTATTGCTTCTCTATAATCTGCAATATAAGTTGCCAAAGACATGGATTCTGGATGTTTCATTTCAACACGATAATTGGCAATAATCTTAAGACATGTAAGCAACGGCACCCCATACGCTGCTATCTTTAATTCTTGCCGTTCTCCTTCCTTGGATTTGACAGTTCTTAGCACTGACAAATCCCAGAAGTGTGAACTATCACCTACAGATTCCATTCTGAAATCAGCTTCTTCTATTACCATCAACTTTGTAATGTTAATTTATAAATTAGTTAATCTCCATTTCCTTGAGTATCTTATGGATTAGCCAAATAAATACAAACGGTGATATGAATGGACACAGAGACATAGTATAAAACTCATCACTTAGAGATTCATAAAAGGTATCTGGGTCTTCACAGTGACTATTTATTAAGTAATCAGCCAATGTAGACAATAGGAAAGATACTCCATACATTACCAATGCTATAATTACGACTGTCATTTCTCTCTGTTTAATATATTACAGAGTCTCTGTAAGTCTGCTATAATGGGGACTAACGTACCAGCGCCTTTAACAAGGGCTGCTCTCTGGTCGGCTATTCTACTAGCGTATTCTAATTTAACCGCATTAACAGAATCATCATAACCCTTCTTCATAGAAGCTCTATTAGCTAGAAAGGTCGGAATGGTAATATATAAATGTAATAATGCATCCAGAGTTTTAGTGAGTTCCTTATAAGTCATAGCTTTAGTAACTCTGTCATATACAAATATATATGTGTCAACTCCATCTGGTATTATATTTACATATTTATCAGTCTCCGTACCCTTTCTCCCTACATGGTCAGAGATTCTTATTACAGGCGGAAATCCTTCAATAGTAAAATATTCTGAGGTTCCTACATAATCAGTAGAAGTAAATCCCTTCCTCCTCAGCCATGCTCTTAGCTTGCTCACCCCTCTCATCTTGTTTATTATTCTTCAATGTCTTCAGAAATACCTGAGCACCAGTTAATGGACAACAATATAACTTACATTCGTTGTGCTCACCTCTAAAGTAGCAATGTTTACACGAAGTATTAGAATTAACTGGTTCAGCTATTTCAAAGTAACTACCGTCCACCTCAATGATGTCTCCTGTACTTAAAACAGGTGATATATAACCATCAACAAATTTAAATGTAATCATAATTAGATTCAAAAAAATAAGGGTCAAACTCAGACAGCTATATAGGTTAGACCTTACCTCTGTTAAAGATAAAGCATAATCTAAATAAACTAATCTAAATCTGACCCAATACGGCAGTACAAGTATGCACTACTCGATAAATGCCGCTAATCGGCTAGGTTTCATCGCACATAATTGCGATAATAGCAATATTTATTACTAGGTGTACTACATATTAGTAGTGGGAAGGAGACTAAACCCCCCCCCTCATAGCAATTGGCTGGTAAATACCATGACCTGCTATGTTATTCGAAATAATCAGGAAATTTGTTTCGGAAGGAATCATCAATTTTAAGTCCATCCAAATCCTCACAAACCGCCAGTTCCTCCAGAAGTGCGTCCTCTGAATCGTCCACTGCACCATTATCGGAGTTAATCAATTCAATAAGAAGGTTTGCTTTCTGGGAAGTTAAATCAGTACCAATCCAGCTGACTATAACTTCTACAAAGAAATCATCGAACTCAAGAGAAGTACCTACATCAGAGGCAGCAATCTCATTCTTCTTATCGAATAACTCTTTGATAACATCATCACTGATAGGTTCTTTAAATTTATCCCTAAGTACAGTGACCAATTGTGATTGTTCTTTAGAGTTCATATGCGTATATGATAATTACAAATGCTAGCAACAGCTAACACGCACTTCGTAAGAAGTTATTACTAATACGTAATGATATAATTCAATAGTATTGAATTTCACGGCATTCGTAATGCCTAAAGTAGATATATCCTCTCATATACATCCACTAGTTATATTAGAATAAAGAATTTACCTCTTCCAGGATATAAACAAGTAATTACCTACCAATCCGGGATAACCTTCCTTATTAATTACTTTTACAAAGAATTGCTTCTCTTCGTAATATTTAAGAATGTCATCAATAGATTTTAGTTCGTCATCATTTAAATCCATTACTAGACTAAAGTAATTATTCTCACTTTTAGCCTTAATAAAGCTGTCAGTAGTACTAATGAACCTCTTAAGTATAATTTCTTGAGTTACTACTTCATTGTACGTTGCAACCGAATATGCTTCCTCCGCATTCATTGAAC
Organism: uncultured bacterium; assembly: GCA_905215145.1. The sequence goes on from CAJMOW010000003.1 coordinate 43,825, forward strand.
TTCCTTCTAACAGTTTGCTGAAATCAAATAACTTTCTCATAATCTAATTAATTTAAGCCTCCTTTTAGTGACTTGAGTGGGACTCTAACCCACAACCTGCTCCTTAGGACGGAGATGCTCTATACTATTGAGCTCTCAAGCCTTGACGGTTACATACTAATAGATCCGGTATGTTTACCTCTTACTTTAACAGAGTTAGCAGTAATATCTCCCTCTACATCACCACCTACTTCGATGCTGTTAGCTTCTATACTACCTCCTACATTACCTTTAACTTTGACACTATTACCATGTACAGTAAGAGCGTTTCCATCAATGTCACATGTATTACAGTTAAGCTCCTTTACATTACCAGTAAAACTGATATGTACACTATCATTATTGACTTCAGATATTAATTTACCATTCACATAAATTCTATTCTTTATTTGTGACAGGGTAATATCATCTTCATCAATATCAAACGATTCATTGTCAATAAACAGTTTATTCATGATTCTTCTTATCCAGTTCATAGTACTTAATAAGTTTATCAAATGCTTTAACTCTAGCATTATGTCCTTCCTCACTATCAGGGGTCCACCAATAAGCTTTACCATACCTGTCTTTAGGAGCATTTAGAAACTTCCTGTTAAATTCTGGAATCATGGTAATTATATCACGTTGGCTATAAATAGTGATTCCACGTTCGGTTCCTGCCATAGCGTGTTCTATACAGAAACACATTCCCCAGTATTCAGGGTGGGTTACAAATAATTCTTTAGCTTTTTTAAGAACACTTACAACATCTGTCATTTCACTTTAGATTTAGTTAGTTGGCCAATCATTTGATTTCTAAAGCCCTCAACTTGATGGGGACATATATTAGTAATCCATTCTTTAAAATATCTATGATATTTAGTGTGATTACTTTTATAGAACTCTCTTTCCAACCAGTTATACAATTCTCTTTCCATATTTATTAAATTAGTAGTCTTATTCAGAATCGAACTGAAACCTCCATATCCGTAGTATGGTATTCTATCCGTTAAACTATAAGACTAAAGAATAGAGGGTGTGCTGTTACGCCAAATGCTCTGACTGAGTTTCACTCTTATCTCGTTTACCTTCCTCCGTCTATATAGGCAGTTTCAACATGAGTATTCTAAACGACATTATTACATTCTTGATTCGAGGCTATCAGTAAGGATGCTGCCTAATTATACTTCAATAGAAACCTACTCGCAACTCTTTAAATGATGGCCGCTTTTAAGCCTACATCCCCTCTATTATAATTATTCTATACCATAGTACATTAAGTACAATACTTGCTGCCTTAAACCGTATCTACGTGTAACAACATTGGCATTAAACCTTCCAGTTATGGCTACATTAATGCTTCTCTTCAATTTGTCGGCAGTAAATGATTTACCAGTAGTACCAATTAGTCCATTAGGTTCATCAGCGCAAATAAAATCTACAGCTTCAAATAACTGTTCTTTGGTCTCTGCACTATTTACCTTTTGCCACTTCTCTAATTCTCTCTCAGAATTCATAACTCAAGACAATGCTTCAAGCTCTTTAGCCAATTCTTCATAAGATTTACTCTCAAGCTCTGCATCCTGTTTCTTAGCCATGAGATCAAGAATCTTTTGACGCTTAGCTTTCTTCTCAGCAGCTACAATGCGTTCTTCCTGTTCCTGTAACTTAACGTCAATAATGTGTTTTACAATATTGAATTTCAGTTCAAGTTCAGTGGTGTCTTTAGTACGAATCTTAATGAAACTTTCGGTTTGTGATTCCTTTAGCCTCTTATTAAGATTAATAGCAATAGGATCAAGTTGTTCCAGAGATAAATCCCACAAATCTTCAACAGATAATACTCCACGATTAGTGGAATAACGTAATTTTATTCTTGATGCTTTCTCAAACATAACACTTTCATTTTAAAAGTTAACTTTAATGGTTCTTGTAAAGCTGCCAGTAACTTTACAGATAACACTATTGCGGATGGTAGATGAGAATCCTAAACCACTCAACTGATTATCAGAATAAGGAGCCTTCATCTTATTAGCTAACATCTCAAACGTCTTACGATCCTGAGATAGTTCACTCCTAAGATATTCGTTAAAGAATCCTCTTACTGGAGATGGATTCTTGCACCCATCTAAGATAAAGAAATAGTGTTTATTGCCTACTTCTGCACCGTTCCAATAATTTGGAGACAGAGTGAGTAACGATACCTTATGGAATTTGTTAGTAGACAAGTTCCACGTCTCTTTATCACTTGAATTACTCGGAAGGACATCATGTATGACAATTCCCTTGGCCTTAGAATACTCAAATCTGGCTACTGTCACTTTATCACGACCTCGAAGATCTGTTGTGTAGGTATACTCACGTACTTCTCCGTTACATTCAATTTCAACAGTAAATCCAACATCGTGATAATCTCTTTTGCAGAAATTGTGTACATATACGGTATACATACCTTCCATACGCGGTTCATCCTCCCAGATAACGTTCTCTACTGGTTTACGAGAATGTATACCACCAGCATTCATGTCAACATCTAGCACCCCACCAGAAGCTCCAGTTCTATGTGAATAATAGATTTCACTACCCCGAGGTTGTATGATATGGATGTCTAAATCATCACCATTATACCATGCAAGAGAACACCTTAGATATCCATTCACCTTACCTCCAGCAGCCTGCACCTTATCCTTAATAGAAGAATCTGCAAGGTCTCCATTGTATGTCCAAGCGAAATTGTTTGGCCATTTAAATAGATTCTTTGCATCTTTATTAGATGGAGCTGTTAGAGTCATAAGGTTGTTTATATGTCTACTTTCTAATAGAACTTCTATACTGGTAGCATTGGGAACAACATCCTTAATAAAGTCCTCAATTGATATTTCAGCAACAGTACCTAATTTCTTAGGATTAACTGGAATATCTTCCGCTAAATCTTGGAATACACTATTCCCAAGCATTGACTTCTTAGCATTTCTATCAGCAAAGATTACATCATTAACTGTAATGTCAGTAATTTCTGCATGTCGCCTTGGAAGTGCATCCATTAGCCCTAGTTCAATAACCCTAGCTTCAGCAGCTTGAATCATCTTCTTAGTAGCTATTGTCTTAGGTCTTTGATAATTAGCAGGAGCTACTATTCTCTCGTAAGCTCTTACACTTTCATCAAGTTCACGTCCATTGGAGATGTCTACAAGCAAAGTGCCTATAGCAGTATTCCTAATACGTCCTACATATCCAACTTTAGCAGATTCAACCCAGCAGAAATTATCACGTTCCTCGCGGGGTACTACTTCATATTTCTTCTTAAGTGCAACAAATGCCTCTAGATCGGATTTATACTGGTCTCCACGATACAAAGAACCTTGCGAAATCAAATCCAGAACAATGTCAAAAGCATCCATGGATAACTCATCCAAAGCCCGCTTCAATACTGTTTTATTGGTACGAAGTGCTCCTCTTACTGCTTCTTCAGAATCAGATACTGCACAAAGTAAATGATTAGGAAGCTTGTAAAATAAATGATTCCATGTATGTACGTGTCTCGTAGGAGTTTCTATCCACACATTGTTCTTATCTGTACCCAGTTTAACCACCTTACTAACAAATACGTCACATACTGGTTTAGATTTAACAAGTTGGGCTAAGTTTCTGGCTACTGTAGCATAAGGTTCATCTAACACTAAGAAATCCCAAATACTTACTAACTTGTTATTAACTATTGCAACTACATTGCCATAAGGTTTGATAAATTGACGACAGCAATTACATGTATGTGATTGTCTCTCGTCTTCTGGATAAGAATCTATGTAACAATCCCACAGCTCATCCTTATTAACATTAGTTAAATACAATCTATCAGCATTATTAGCTAAGGCATCAAATTGCTTATAAACTGCTCGTTTAAAATCAATAAATTCCACGATAATTAAATTTTATAAAGGTTTTACATTATCAAAGATAGCATCACTGGCTTCTTCTCCCCATTTAGAATAGATAACAACACCTATTGGGGTCACTTGGAATACAAACGGATCAATACTTCGTGGTATTACTCTTATCTCAGTTTCAGTAAAAGATACCAGTTGTTGCATATCGTCTACTGGTGCAGCTATAAATAAGTCTGTAGATTTACAGGCAGTATGAGACATAGTTACTCCCTCAGTTCTTCCATTCCAATACTTGGCAAATGGATACGCTAGAAGTTCTTTCTTGTGGTATTGTAAGAATATTAGACCTTCGGGAACAGGCTCTTCACGATAAAAGTTATAGTGAGAGTATGGATTTGAAGTACTACTCCTTCTGACATTGACTTTTACGTTAGTAATAAGAGCATTATCACGATTAGAGTATTTATTATCCGTTAACGAGTCTAGTGTAGTCTTAGTAGCCAAGATTTCATCCAGATTATCTTCTGGTATATCACCTTTATAATACGATAGTGGCCCGGATACCAATCCATACTTAACATTCAGATTAATAAAATCTTCCTCTTTGAGTATAATGCATCCAGGGAAGTTCTGCGAGAAGAAGTTATAGCATTTAAAAGTCTCTAAGTTATTCATATACTTCTCAGCATCTGTAATAACTGAAGAGTGATCAAATCCTAGTAACTTAGCTTTCTCAGCTTTCTCAATTGCAACATGATTCATCTCTAAGCTTCTGGTTTGTTGCAACCAGTTTAAGCTAGCTAATATATAAGCTTGATGAATCTCTAGAGCTCCTATTTGGGGTCTAGTACCAATTTGTGTGTCCATAATCTTTATGCTTTCTTTTTAATAGAACCTGGTCTTGTAGTAGCCCTTTTGAATGTATCAGACTGCTTATCCCACCATGCTTGACGGTCTCTAAGACGTTGTTGTTTCTTCTTGTATTTCATACATATTTAAGTTTAATTCATTGCTAGCATTATAAGCAAGCTTATCAGCTTTCTCATTATACTCAGAACCATTATGTCCTTTGACCCATCTCACGTCTATAAGCTTATGACGTTCAATAGCCCTATCAAGTCTAGCCCATAAGTCAGTATTAGCTTTCCTTTTCCAGTTCTTAGTAAGAGTACCTACTATATACATGGAATCAGTAACTATAATGACTTCTGAGCTAGTTTTAATGGATTCTAATGCGACTATAACTGCCATTAGTTCCATTCTTTGATTAGTACTATTTACATACATTTTACTGTAGGAGAATACTTCCTTTCCATCTTCCACGATAACGAATCCTATTCCACCTTGATTTCTAGCAGGAGAGTATGCTCCATCAGTAAATATTGTATACTTATGCATCAGCTGTAGGATCTTCAACAAAATCTTCGTCGGAATCTGTTTCAGCTTCTGTTGCTTTGTGAAGTAAATGTAATGTCCACATTCCTAATACGAATGCAACATACAGTTCATCCTCAGGCTCTTCATATGTAAGCTGATCTAATACAGCATTACATACTTCCATCAATGAGAAATCATCCTTAGACATTTCTTCATCAGATATCTTAGTCATATCATTTACATAAGGTCTAACTTTCTGTATAGCCATATCAAATGACTTAGATAGTCGCAAACCCTTATCACCAGCATCTATAGCTGCATGAAGAGGTTCTTGTAACTCATCTCTAAGATATCCTAATGCAAAGGCTCTAGTTATGTCTCCTTTAGCTAAATCTAAGAAAGACTCAGCATTAAGAAACTCGTCTAATTCAAATTCGATGTCTTTAATGTCTATTAATTTACCCATTTGATTATTGAAGTAAACTTCCAATCTTATCGGCCATGGAAGTTGCTTTATTAGAGACTTCGCTAAGATTAGCTGTCTCAGTTTGTAATAAAATAATCTCTTGTTCTTTAGCTGCTTTCTCATCATCTGCTCTTTTAGCTACATCACGTAACTTATTAACAGTAGACTGAAATGCATCAATAATCTTGGAAGATTCTTCTGCCAGAGAAGAACTAGTAATCTTATTTACTTTCTTACCTATTATCATAAGAGTTATTTAGTTACAAGACTTAAGGGATGTCGCCATCAGAGGATTCGAACCCCTGCCACTACATGTACTGTGGACCCGATCAAAACGATTGTTAATGGCGTTGGAGCAGTGATTAAGACTTATGTCCCTAAAGAGGTATGCTGCAACCACCCCACTCCTTGTACTTCGGAGCACATCTTATTCCATATGCTAGACTCTGCTTTAGTCTTCATCGCCAGAGTTAATTATAATCCAGTCTCTAGCCTGGTTTCATTTTCACTTGCTTAAACTTACCACACTTAGTGCATACCAAAAGGTATACATGGGAATAAGGAATTTCTTCATCATTCATGTATACATTCATGTGCTTTAATTCCTTCCAATTATGCCGACACGTTAGTTTCAGTATCCAATTCTTTAATAGCTCTTTCATATTACAATATTTTAGTCACTTTGCCAAACACGGATTTAGTCCATCCATTAATCTTACCATGATTGTTGCCTATAAGGACTCCTCTATCTCCCTTAGCTTTGACTAAGTGAGTATAGTATCTACCTTTGACTTTACAAAAGACAATATCTCCCACTTCTACTTTATCTAGGGTTACTGGACTTAAGACATGCTTTTGTCCCGATTTGATTAGAGGAGTCATGGAATTTCCCTTCTCTGAAGTTACGAAGGAGTTTCCTTCTGCCAACATCTTTACCTTGTATAGCATTAGCCATTAATTGCATTTCGTAAATAAAGTTTAATCTCTGTTCCATTCTAGAACCGTTAGTTATTCTCTCAAACATAGATAAATGTCCTCCATTGCCACATAAACAATATTCCATTAAAGTGTCATATCGTTGTTTCTTAGCCTCTAGCTCGGCTTCTGGAATGGGATATCTCTTAAGTTCAAGACCTCTATATAAATCAACAAGTTCGCCCAATGTAGATGACAGTTTTAATAATGCCATTACATTGGGCGCACGATGCCTTTCACATTTATTGACGTATTCCTCTAAAGCTAAATCCCAGTCACCGAATACATATTTGACTTGTGACAATTCAATTTCAGTAACCTTTCTTAGAAATTCATAAATCTTCATTATTAACTGCTTTAGACGTTACTACCTTATTTTCAGTCCTTTCTTTAGTCTTGATAGCAGACTTACAAGCCTTCTTTCTCATTACTAACGGACAATCACAATACCCTGCTGGATTATACCAACAACAATAATCACACTGATGCATACAACATAATTTTAATTGTAGCCAGAACGGGAGTCGAACCCGCACGAGCATTTCTGCCCACCAGATTTTAAGTCTGATGCGTCTACCAGTTCCGCCATCTGGCCATCCTTGTTACACAATACATGCAAGAAGTAACATTATTGTAGTTACTATTGATATGGAGAACATCACTTTAGTAAATTTATCATTGACATTCCATATCATTCCTAGAGCTGCACTTCCTAAGGACATTGCAGCTAGAGTTACCAACACATACTTTAAAACCATCATATTTCACACTGCTCTTCATTTAATCTATCAATCCAATTGATTAATAGACGATACAACCATTTCATTTCCTTAATACTTTCTTTGCATATTCACCATAGGAACCATGTCTCTTCATAAACGGAGTTAGAAACCTATAATCGAATTTATAATCACATACATCATAATCGTTCACAATCTCCCTACTAGAAGAAATCTCATAGTCTAGGATATCTTTAAGTGTTAGAATATCTCTAGTCTGTTGCCTTTGGTGTCTCTTAACCCTTCGGTTATACCAATTGCGTTTAACTTTAGGTCCTTTAACAATAGGAATTTTACGTCTACTTCTAGTCATTTAATACATAATCACAATAAGTATCAACAAAATCTTTGGCTTCTTTCAAACCGCATTTGGTAGACTCCTTTACATGCTTAACTGCTTGTAGTTTGGTACCCCTCTGCACAAGCTGCTTCATCTTAAAAAAGTCTTCACATGACAAATCAATTGTATTATTCCAACGCTTCTTGTATGCAAGCATTGCATCATTATACTCTTGAGGATGTTCTGTCCAAGTGATTTGCTGGTCCAGGATAACTGTACAAGTTCCATCAAGTATATCATACTCTCTGGATTCTACAGTAAATTTGCCAGCTTCTAGCACCACTGTGTCTGTAGGGAATGGAATCATCTCTGATGAGATTGATACTTCCTCTATTGTCTTATCGTCTTTTACAAACTTTACGTACATAATCTTTAAGTATTAATTAGTAATGTGGCGAGAAGGTGACTCGAACACCCAACCTTGATATTATGAGTATCACGCTCTAACCAGTTGAGCTATCTCGCCATTAATAAGAACATAAAGCTCGTCGTGTTTACATCGTCACCAATGTAACCTTAATACCTCCCGTTTGCTTCACTGCCGGCTAGTTTGGCTTTGTCTCCTTATGTTCTTATGGATTTATAAGTTAACGATATTTATCGAATATGCTATCCGTAGCTTCAGTATCCCACATAGTAGCAATAATTGCTCCTATTTCATTTGCCTTAAAGACAATTGGATCCTCAAGCTGACGTTTTCTAGCCTCTTCTTTACCTGAATACATTCTGATAGTTATATTATCTGTCATAGTATCATAGGGAGCTGCTATACACCAGTCACTGTCATTTAAGGTAAGTGGACTGAAGCTTACACTGTCCTCAACTTCTGGGTGTCCTATAGCACGCATATATTGCCATCCAGAAGAGATATCGTCCACTACAAACGGGAATCTTGAGAAGTATTCAACGATTTCATTTACTATACTCTTTGGCATATCGGAATCTATATCTATTCTAGGAACCCATTGCATGTTATTAATATTCCTTATTTTACGCAATTCCTCTCCGGCCTTTACAATAGCTTCAATGTTCTCTTCAGGGATAACTCCCTTATAAGTTGAAATGGGACCACAAGCTAAGTTGTACTTCTTCAATACTTTAAAGAAATCATCATAAGGAACTATCATACAAGAGGGACTAACTTTCTTGATTCTGTCAATAAGAGAGGCAATTTCATCTCTAGATTTACTAGAACCTTTAGCAGTTAATAGAGTACGAAGTACTTCAGCATTCTTAGTTCTACCTAATCCATTAGCTTCCAGCTTAGCAATCTGAGCTTTAATATCTTCTGTCTTATCGACATTCTGCCCTTCCAAGTATTTCTTACAATACTCCATAGAAGCAACTACTAGGGCATTACGTAGAGCTTCTGCATTCAAATTATTTACCATTGTTATGACTTATTATACTAGTTATATAACGCACACTATACACTATGAACGAACAGCCACTACTTCCAGTTACTAAGAGTAAGAGTACACATATAAGCTGATTGTGCCAAGGTCCGTACTCGGTTCTAGATATATTAAAATAGAATGTATTCTTAACACCATTAACAATAGCCCTATTCCAGGTTGGAGTGTCTACGGCTAGCTTAAATGTGTTATTAAACCCTTCAGCTTGTAATACAAGTTTATTTACCTTCTTAGTAGTAGAATTACCATCTTGTGTAATAGTTTCATCCTCTACTATTCTGTCTATGACTTTGCATTTAACTCTGTGGTCAACATTCATATCATGCCAGAACTGAGTAGTATATACTTTAATACATAAACATAGTATTAACAAAGCTACTATTGCAATCCTTCCTGAAACCTTTTCAATTTCAGGTCTTAAGTCAATTATTGTTGGCATCTTTTACACTTAATAATTGCGTTGCTGTATTCAGTCCTAATTCATATGCTTCAGCAATCAATACCACTGCATCGGCTAATGTAAGCTTGTTATTATTTGCTTCAGCAAACTCACCTGCTTCTTCAAAGATTTCTTTCAAATTATCTGCCATAATTAAATAAGTTTTAAAGTTACTACTCTAGTAGGGTAGGAGAGACTCGAACTCTCACACCCGAAGGCATCAGTGCCTAAAACTGACGTGTCTACCATTCCACCACTACCCCATTACCGTTTTAATAATTTAATGAACTCATCTTCATTCCCCTTGTAGTATTGCTGAAGATATGCTATATATACAGCTTCATTCTTAACTATTTGAGGGAATTTATTCTCAAACTCAATTACTCTTTCTTCTCCAACTATGCTAACATGAAAGTCTCTAGCATCATTACTAGGACTGCATAGCAACATAAATAAAATAACTATTAGATACTTCATTATAAATAAAAGAAAGAGGAGTGTTGCCACTCCCTTTCTAGTTTTAACCCAAAGTCAGTGTTAATCTTTAAAGTCGTTACGACTATATTCGAAATAAGTTTCACACATCTTTAAAGTCGTTTCAATCTTATCGGCTCCAAGCAATCCTATTAACCCAGCGGCTAATTTATCAGCAGGAGTTTCGATAACAGCTTTCTTAGAAGCAAGACCAACTTGACGTTGATAGGATTCAACACTGGTTTTAATATGGAACGACGTTACATGGGTCTCTTCAGTAAAGATAAGCTTAGACTTAGTAGATTCTACAATTTCAGCCATAAATGCCGGAGCAATCTGTGCTTTAGCAATGTAGTTACATACATCTGACAAGTCGTCGTCTACGCTATAACCTTCAGCTTCGGAGAATGTTTCACGAATAAACCTTTCAGCTGTTTCAGCATCAAGACAATCCATAGTAATCACAGAACCAATTCTTTTACCTCTTAAGAAGGTAGGTTCAATCAGCTCAATATGATTAGTAGTAAATAAAGTGATTACGTTCATATCTTTGGTATCGCCACCATCCAAAGTATTCAGAATATCCTGCATTGCAGAATCTCTGTTACCTCTAGTTACCTGGTCAATATCCTCTACAAAGACAATAACACCATGACCTGAACGGTCTACCACTTTACACATACGGAGAGTTTCAGCTAACAGAGAAGGGTCTTTTAGATATACGAATGACCATCCGTTGTTTACCGCATCTTTGGCCAGTTTAAATGCCAGTAGGGTCTTACCAGTACCATATTTACCTTCCAGTAAGCAGCCATACTTCAAAGGAATACCCTTTGCAATACATTTCTCTGGGTACAAGATTCTTGAACGAAGCGGTTGCAGCTCAAATTCTGTCTTCTTTGACAGAACCATAAACTGCTTATCGATACCGGCTAGAGTCATAATCTTCGGTTCACTCAGATTGGTAATTTCAAGTGCCTGGTTCTTATAGATAGATTCAGTTGCGAGCAATTCTTTAGTTCTTTCAACAATATCATCAATAAGAGATTGGTACTTGAATTGGCACTGACCTTTAACCAATAGTAAATGACGGTCGTTGTCATAGTTAATATTGATTTCAGAATCCTCACCAAGTTCTTCCAAAGAGATTTTACCAAAAGGTACTTTAGTACGAGAGCCATCAGCTAAGATAACATCTACGGTGTCAATATTACTGTTGCCGGAAGGACTCTTATCCTCCTTACTAACAGCAGAACCAAACACTTCATTGATAGCTCTATTCAGCTGATACACGCCATCTGGTTTCCAACATAGGAGTGTGTACTTGAATGATGCCATCTTCTTAGACTGCTTGATTTCGCCTTCAATGAAGCCCAGAACGTCTGCATACTTCATATTACTTTGGCACACTTCGATGATTCTCTGTTTCTGAGATTCCTCGTACTTGTTAACTCTAGCTGCTATAGCAGCGGTGGTTCCTTGCGGAATAATGTTCTTCGCCATTACTTGTTAGGTTTATTAATCTTATTTACTTCCTTAATAATTGCCTCGCAATTCTCTCTGGTTGTAGTTAAACAACCTAATTGAATAATTGAACCATCTTGAGTGATGGTAAGATTCTTATCATCAATTGTGGTTCTACATTCACTTCCCCTAATAATACTTTTAATCAATGGGTAGGGTAATGCAGTATTCTTACAGAATATTACATTCTTGCCTTCCACATAAATGACATCGTAGCCGTCAATGCTACCTACTACCTTCCTCATAAAAGATTCTTATCATCAATTGTGTGGGCCCAGCCAGACTTGAACTGACAACCTCAACATTATGAGTGTTTTGCTCTAACCAATTGAGCTATGAGCCCTTAATTCTTTAAGACTAACACAATTAATAGTAAGGTCTTATTAATAACAAACTCATTAACATATTAAAATCATAATTAGTAGTTGGACCACCAGGATTCGAACCTGGACAAACAGAACCAAAACCTGTTGTGCTGCCGTTACACCATAGTCCAATTACTAAGGGAATACTATGACTCCCTTACATACTCTTCATAAATATACAGTTCAAAGTTAGGTCTTATAAACATATCTTTGTCTGTAGCTTCGTCCCAATGAGTAACTATAACCTTCTTGCGAACGTTATGGCTAAACATAGAATCAATATTGAGACTATGCCTAAACAAAACTGGATCAAACTCTATAGCCCGGAAAGATTTCTGAAAGTCGTTAAATTGGTTGTTGGGGTCTACAACAGGTCTAACTGGCTTATCAGAAGGAAACGGACCGTTACCATGACGCGTTATGTATGGTCTAGTAACGTAATTAACCGTAACGGTGTCATTACATCCAATTTGTTTTAGTATTCGATGAGCATTCTGTGATGTTGTATTAGATGGAGTGCAATGGGGCATTATTCCGAATCTTTGGTCTAATAATATACCTTGAGAACCTTCAAAGATAAGATTGTCGTAATCTTCCCATATAGCTTCTAAGGTACTTACTTGGACAGTGTTGAAATATGCATTCACAGTTCTGCACCAATTATCCAAGTCAATTGATGGATATACACTATTCATGTGATAATAGTTGTCTGCTATTGCATTAACTTTCTCCCTAAGAATATGTATATTCAAGCAATCTATAACCATAAGATTATACCCCGACTTCACTCGGTCTAAACACGTTTTAAAACCAGTCCCTACAGTACCATGACGTAGATTTACTACGTCACTTACTTGGGAATAGACGTCGAATGGTACTATGACTTGACATAATGGATTATAAATAATTTTAGGAGTAATACCTAATTTCTTTAAATCCATTGCTTCAAGTGTAGAGGTTACTGGGTCTACAGTACAGTATTCAGACCAATATGTAGGCACTCCTAGCAAGGTTCCACTTCCAAAGTTACTAAATGTGTGCATAAGGTCTCCGTATTTAACAGTATGGCCAACTTGATGTCCACCACTAAACCTTATTACAAGTGAGTTCTCTGGATTCTTAGCACATATATTATGTACCGTCTGTCCCTTACCTTCATCGCCCATAAATGAGCCTAACACTATACTAATCATGATTTTAATAGAAATTTTGTTTGTCTTCGGTAGTTGTACTACTAGAAGCATCACTAGGAGTTTCTGCATACACAGGCTCCTCGTAATTGTCTTTAATTGCTTTAGCAATTACTTTATCCACTTCATCAGATTTGCACATTAGTACATTCTGTCCAAGTAGATTCTTCCAAGATTCAGCCACCCTTGTGCCATAACTGGCATTAGTAATGTGAATGTGGAATACATGGTACTGCTCTTGTGCTTTCCGAATTGCTTCATTAGCACTAATAGAACCAGCACCTTTTTGATACCCTAGAATTTCAGTTAAACTATCACCTGGGATTCCCTGTAGATTAGGTTCATCACCAATAGTGAACAAGAATCCTTTAGTGTGTCTTTTGAACCAAGAATCGGTTTCAGTGTGATATCCTGCAACTATGTGAGCTAATAAATAGCTCTCACCTGCATTACCACCACCTCCACCTTCTATTACTAAGGACTCTAATGAATTTAGAATCTTTTCAGTATCAGATTCAAACTGTCCAACCTGAATAGGATATCTATCGTATTCGTGGTCTCCAACTGCCATAAACAACAATTGAGGATCACGTACTCCCATTTGCATGACAGAATCCATAATCTTAGGTAAATGGTTCTTAATCATTTCATAAGGAGTATCCATCATTGAACCAGTAACATCCAGTGCAATGATTATCGGAGTAGAGTATGGATGTTCTTGGGAGTCACGACACTCACGAACTCCAACATTGACCATTTCAGCTTTAATTTGAGTATTAAAGCTACGTGCATTTACATTAAATGACGCTGCTGTATTACTAGCATCTACTGAAATGTTCTTAAAGAGCTGGTCACGCGATGCTTTAGCATATCCTCTATCATCAGATAAAGTGCTATAAGCAATACTACTGTAAACACCACTTCCCATAATTAATTATCTAATGGGTTAGTAATGTCTCCTTTTACATCATCCAAATTAATGGATTCTGTTGCATCAGCAGGAAATTCTTCTTCGTCTACCTGCATGGCTAGAGCAAGTTCAATCTTTGCAACACGTAACTTACGTGCTAATTCATGTCTTGTTCTCACCCATTCAGCCGGATTCAGATTCTCTCCCGGATTCAAAGAGTCTCTTGATTTAACGGCAAGATCATTATGCTTATTGATTTCTCCCTGAATACGGAGTACTTTCAACTTGCAGTCCTGAACGAATCTGTCTTCTTCAATTTTAGTCAATTCATACAGATTCTGTGCTCTTGCATCAAGTACACTCTGACCACTCTTACTCAATTTCTCTTTAAAACTGCTCATTTACATTTCACATTAACATGTTAACTTCATAAGCATCTCTGTGTGTTAAAATAATCTAATAATAGCCTAAGACTATCATCGAGCCTCCTACCGGAATCGAACCGATAACCTATCGCTTACAAAACGATTGCTCTGCCAGTTGAGCTAAGGAGGCAATTTCAGAAGACTTTGATATAAAACTATACTGCTGTAGTCTTCTTATGCAAATCAAAGATTGCGGTGCATACGGGAATCGAACCCGTACCCCAAGATAGACAGTCTAGTATCCTAACCTTTAGACCAATGCACCATAGAGCTAGCTTACCTACACTTAACTTCCGTTCCCGGACACAGGATTCAACTTCCGTTCCTAAGTGTATTGTCTCTTCCCGCCAGCTGAGGTATTCCCAATGTTATTGATAGGTGTCCATCTCTTCAAATAACTTGGTATGCCAATGAGACAAGCATAAATCATTAATAGTATTCCCAACGGGGCTCGAACCCGTATTTCCACCGTGAAAGGGTGCTTACCTAACCAGTTAGTAGATGGGAATATAAGAGTCATGAATAGGAGGTATAAGCATAGTCTAAAACTAACTCAAAGGCTAAGACCAGCTGCATGAGCAAAGACAAAGATAACGACCTTTAAAGGATTCGTTTTATGCAGCTGTCAGTACATTTTATAAGTTAATATGCCAAGATCTGTGGAACAGATCTTAAAATTGCTATAAACTTTTATACCTTTCCTATTCATGTAAAGAGAGATTAGAATCTAAAGCGATTCAGGTTCTCTACACCTCAGTAGTGAGAGCTTTCAGCTTCTCATATGTTTTAGCAAGAGCTTCTGGAATAACAATCTTAAGAGCGGCAATCTTACTACGCTCTTCAATTTGCCAAGTTCTGAACTCAGTTCCTTTGGCTTGCATTGTCATACTATAGACTTCACTTGCATCCTTATACTTGCGTTCAAGTTCTAGATTGTGTTCCTCAACAAGCTTCTTGATTCTGTATTTGTACTTATTTAATGCTCCTTCAACATTTCTATGTTTCTGTTGTAGTTGCATATAACAATCCTCTACTAAATCAGAGCTAATTGATGGTACGAAATGATACATCATTGCATTGACACCTTCTCCTACCAGCTTATTAGGCTGTACCATACGTTTCATCATATCAGTACGCGCCATAGAAAACGGTTTGTCTGGATGGATAAACTTACCTAGAGTAGCTGCTTCAGCTTCTAAGTTATAATATTCCATTCTTTCTGCAATAGAGAATGTAGCAATGGCATCCTTCTCATTCCACATAATACCTCTTTCAGGAACTTCGGGCATTTCGGAAAGATTCTCAAGGTAATCACATAGATCAGCATTATCAATGAGGCTTAGTTCCTCATCCTTAGCCTTAATAGCTTCACGCATCCAAGCACAGAAAGTATTCATTTCAGCGATTTCTTTAAGAAGTTCTGGTACAGAAGACAGGTATTGTTCGTTTCTACCTTCAGTTAAAATGGCAGCTTCACCTCCATTTAACAATCTTACAGTACTTGTAATAAATCCCACACCCTCTAAGGCTCTGCGATTAGATTCCATACATTCTTTAGCCAAATTAGCTAAATGATTAGCGGAAGTAGAAGTAATTCCCTTCTCGCCAAAGAATACACGATTAATTTCCTTCATATAAATCCTTATTAATTAAGTTAGTACCGGGTACGGGATTTGAACCCGTGTTACATGTGTGAGAGACATGCGTCCTATCCAATTAGACGAACCCGACATCCGTTATGCCTTCCAGAAAGTGAATTCTGCATCACTTCCTCTTCCTACGTACTTTACTCCGAATCCATTGGCTCTATAAATAGGTTCTACGTCCAGCCAATGATTCTTAATAGCTTCTTCCTCTGTTATATTATCAGATGCTATATAGGCAATCACATCTGATTGTTTAAACGCGGAAGCCAGACCATTCCAATTCTTAACTATTAAAGTATTAAAAGCTAAGATAACCGCATCGGGTATAGACTTAAAGTCTCTACTCATCAATTCCCTTGAATTTAACACTTTCACCATAATTTTAGTAATTAGGTTAATAATAATTTCACAACTCTTATTAATCAGCGCGGAGGCAGCTGGATTCGAACCAGCGGAACCCTTTCAGAGCTCGGCACGTTAGCAATGTGCTGGTATAGACCACTCACCCATACCTCCAATTACAGAAGACCTTGCTGTATCATTATTAATGCTGTTCGTCTTCTTAAGCTGTAAAAGATTGTTACTTCACAGCTTCAAAGTTGTCTTCGGTTGGATTATCCTTTTTATCCTCGACAAACATTTCTTTAAATGTCTTCTTAAAAGGAATACTCTTAAGAAGTTCAAATGCTGGGTTGAGATTCTCAGCTGTTTTAGCCATGAAACTACCAGCAGTATTTTCATTACCATAAACAGTCACTTGTCCAAGATGGATATGTTCATACATCTCTGCGGATGCTTCAGCAATACCTTTAAGCTGATCCACTGTCTTGTATTGAACAATCATTTGTGGAGTCATACCACATTCAATCATCTTCTCTACTGCCTTTGCAGGAGCCATTTCAACAGCAGTAATCTTGTCTGCCTCTGCCATCAAAGATGCTCTCTTACCTTCAGCCTCTGCAAGCAACTTTCTCTTAGTACCTTCAGCTTCAGCTTCAAGTTGCATCTGAGTTGCATTTGCCTTAGCTTCTGCCTCCTTAAGAATTTCAGCAGCTTTAGCTTCTGCCTTAAGAATAGCTTCTTGCTTTACAGCTTCAGCATCAATAATGGCTTTCTCCTTAGCTTTATTAGCAGGCACAATTACCGTTGCATTTAATTCAGCTTCTTTAGCTTTGGCTTCAGCTTCTTTAATTTCTGCAATCTTCTCTTGCTCGGTTCTAGCAATAGTAGTTTCTGCATCTACTTTAGAAATACCTGCAACCTTATCGGCATCAGCAGCAGCCTTTGCAGCTTCTCCTTTAGCCTTAGACACTTCAATTGTAGCCATATGCTCGGCTACTCCAGCCTGCTTATTAGCTTCAGCTGTCTTCTTACGAGCTTCAGACTCATATTCAGCAGTCCTAGCCTCCTTCTCTTGAACAGCTTTAATTGTCTCAGCCTCCTGATTCTGTTGAGCAGCAGCAATACGAATTTGCTTAGCTGATTCAGCTTCTTGTTCTTTAGCAGCTGCTTCCGCTTTAGATTTAGCCATATTAGCTTTAGCTTGTGCATCCCATTCAGTCTGTTGAGAAATTGCAATAGACTCCTGCTCTGCTACCTTAGAAAGCTTCTCAGCGTTAGCTTTAGCTACTCCTACTTCCTGCTCTTTCTGTTGATCTGCAATAGCAATACGTTGTTCCTTCTGCTGCTCTGACAGTTTAACTTCCTGCTCCTTAGTAGTTTCGGCTAATCTAATTGCTTTATCCTTATTAGTTTCAGCAATAGTAGTCTCTTGATCCTTGAGAGTAATAGCAATGGCTACTTTCTGGTCTCTAGTAGTTTCAGCTACTTTAGTCTCCCTTTCCTTAGTAGTAAGGGCAATTTGAATTGCTCCTTTCTTCTCTTCTTCAGCAATAGCAGCTTCTGCCTGTGCTCTAGCCTTAGTAGTTTCTTTCTGACCCAAATTCTCAATATAATTAGCAGCATCTCTGATGTCACTAATATTGATATTAATCAGATACAAACCCAATTTGTTTAATTCAGTATTAATATTGTCTCTAGCTTGAGTTAAGAACTTATCTCTATTAGAATTAAGTTCCTCAATTTCCATAGAAGCTACAATAAGCCTCATTTGGCCATATACAATGTCTGAAATCAAACTCTCTTTATCTGTATCATCAACGCCAAGTAATCTATTAGCAGCATTCTGCATAATTAATGGGTCTTGGCTGATTGCTACAGTGACTGTAGTAGGAACAGTAACACGAATATTCTGCGCTGATAATGCATCCTTGAGAGTTAAATTCAACTGAATAGGACGCATTGACATTACTTCATATCCCTGAATGATAGGCCATACAAATGCAGCTCCACCGTGATAAACTCTAGCAGTTTTGATTTCTACTTCCCTACTAACTTGGTTCCCTTTGGCATCAAGTTCATTTACCTTCTCTTTGTGAGAACCAGTTTTACCATAAACTACTAATAGTTCATCAGATTTACATTTACGATAACGAGATAAAATCCCAATGATAGTAATAATTGCTATTAATACAATTACTCCTACGATAATTAATGTTGTCATTTCCATCTTATGAGTCTTTAATCTATGTACAATGTGTTATCCATAACCTCACGAATTGTAACCACTTGATTAACCGCATATGAAGTACCTGAAATAGAAACGAGTTCTACTTCTCTAGATGCTCCACTTATATTTATAAAAGCTAAATAGCGTTTATCATCTAAGCGAACATATATTCTAGCTGGTCTTCCTGCTAAGTATACAAGAGGTTCGTCGGTTGGAAAGTTCTGTAATTTCATACAGAATTTATATAAATGATACAGCATAAACACAAATACAAGACCTATAAAGAATCCTATTAACCAATCAACCCAGGTTATCTCGTAACCTAGTAGTTGTTTAATAGAAGTCCATCCTCCAAATCCCATCAGGAAGTGAATAAGACCTTTAAATGAAACAACATCACCAATGTCGAAATCGGCATCTCCATCGAAGTCCACATCAACATCAAGTTCACCTGCAACCCATGATATTATGAATTGCAAGATAAAGATACCATAGGCAACGCCACCTATGATATAATACACATCACTCATCTTGTTAATAATTTAATCTTGTTAATAAATAGTGGGACAGGATGGAGTCGAACCATCATCTCTGGATTTTCAGTCCAGCGCGAACTGACCACCTGCGCTACTGTCCCATACTGCCTACACATACGTCTTCACTGGATTTTATGCTTTATTACGCCAGTTGCTTTGGACAACCCAAATCCTTCAGTGCTGTACAATCTTAAAGGCGCCATACAGACTGCCATCGCACCTACTCCCATTACCGTGTCACGCAACGTATCCACATCCACCTCTAGGACTTTCACCTAGACCACATCCTCGGCATTATAGTATCTTAGTGAATAATAAACAATGAAACAAACTGGAAATTAATTTTAAAGTTAATATTATGTCTATAAGATACTAAGGGTGTTATGTCAGAATCGAACTGACGACCTCTTGAACCACAATCAAGCGCTCTAACCAACTGAGCTAATAACACCATATATAGTTACTCATTCTCGTAACCTTCGCGCACTGCATTTGCAAATACTTGTTTACACATCTCGTATTCTAGAATGGCTAGTGCTAAGTCTTCTCCTACGTCTTCTACAAACTTGTCTCGGTTATCAGTCTCGTCAAGTTCGTTTAATACCGCTATCAAGTATTCTAGTAGTTCAAGACATCTATTGTAACTTTCCCCAACTTTATTAATAATGGCTATCCTATCATTGCTTCTCTTATAGTACTTATGGGTTGAATAATTACAGTATAACACTACTAATGCACATATAAGTGTAGTAGTAGTGAATGCTTCATTTATATAACATAAGATACTGTGAGTTACAGTAGCAATTAATACAACTGTATTAGCATAAAACATCCAATTTAAAGACTTGAGAGCTTTACGGTGTGATAATAAATTATCAACCTCTTCTTTTACCTCGTTAAGCGATTCTAATTCTTTTTCATACTGTTCACATGATACTTCAAGTAGTTCTTCACTCATATTATTCAATTTAGTTTAATAGTGGACCGTGTGAGATTTGAACTCCTCCTTCATCTTGCAAGGATGATGTGCTCCCGGATTACACTACACAGCCCGTATGTAGCCACACTATCGTAGGGCTATCAACTCTCAACGTCCGATTGCTTACGGAAGGTTATTTACCGATCTAATAACCTATTGCTCATTTTATATGCTTTGTTACTTCTTAGTTAAGTACCTGTACACATCTTCGCTACTACTAGATACCATAATCATTGCACCTATCCAGGAGCTGACTACAAGCAGTGTTATAAGTAGTAACATTCCAGGGTCGAACTCGTGACGTTCTTTATTTCTTTGCCTTACTTTGTACTCAATAATTAATCCGATTATGGTACGTAATAAAGTAGCAATGCATCCAGCCGAATAAATCCATAAGAACAACATACTACTTCTTTCTAAACATCACTATACCTGGAGATACAAATACTATAACTGCAACAACACCAATCCATGAAGTTATTACAAGAGTTAATTCCATTAATAAGTCACACAAGTTGTAAGTGTAATTAGAATTTCTCTTATAGTCACGATATTCATAGAAACACACAGCCATCAAAGCAACTACACATCCGATAATATAAATAATCAGCATCATACATTTTTAATTATTAGTTAATAAGTACCCCGACTGCGATTCGAACGCAGATATGTGGCTTAGTATAAGAACTAGGAGTCGAACCTAATTCTTATTGTTATTAATTTCATTTTTATGGTAACGGTAAATTAATAACAGTGAGTTACGGACTCACCAGCCGTATGAAGGCCACTGTTCTATCCCTTGAACTATCGAGGCATTAACAGAAGACATTGTAATCATATGTAACATGACACCTGCTGTATGTCTTCTTAGGCGATACTATTTTATGAACATAAAGCTATCAGTTCTTTAGTAGTCCTTTTATATTGCAATCTGTTATATCTTTCTCCCTTACATATTGCACAACTACAGGGAGTACTCATGGTTTTAAACCTAAAGGTATTCTTAGCATTATAAAGTTCAGTCCAGCTTATTGCTTTACGCCACTTATTACTGCTACAGATATACCAATGCGGAAATGACCGTTTAATCCTAGTAATATACTTCTGGTCTTTCTTTAGGTTCCTCCACAATTTGTTTCTGTGAATTCTTGATTCTTTCATGTTTAGTTCTTCCATCGTCTCGTCCACTGATATTAACAATATCCTGACTTGGATTGTAACCAGTACCAATGAATTTCTTCATATCTAGTCCCGATAAATTGATTGTCTTCATACGATAATTAAATTTTAATAGTTAAATACACTGTGATACTTTAGCCAATCTCTATAAGCTTTAGCATCCATGTTATAGGAATAATTCCAGTGAAACCTTCTCAGCTCCTTAATAAGTTCTGTTCGTATTTCATACGTGAGACGCACACCAGGTGCTGTATTAGATATGTAGAATTGTTCTTTAACAAATGAGAAATACCCGTATAATATAGGTGTGCGCTTTCCCTTAAACTTATTAATTAGAATAGCATGCAAACGGCTGTTATCCTTGCTGTACTTCGTTGGATATAGTGTCACGTTCATTGTCTAATATAGCAACAGCTAGACTATAACCATTGTATAATGTCCCAATAAGACGTTTAAGTTTCTTCTTCATCTTCCTAGGAAGTTTTGGAAGATTAACATTCATAAGCTCTTCAGCTTCTTTATGTCTGGCTCTAACAGCAAGTTCTAAGTTCTTAGGGACATCTTCGGAATCAAAGAATGCGTTCAATACAGGTTCCTCTGGTAACAATCTTATGACTCTGTAAGCTACTCTTGCTTTCTTATTGTTACTGAGCTGATCAACGTGTTTAAATTTCAATTTCATAATCTTTCATTAATAAATTAATAAGAGGAAGGACAGGGATTCGAACCCTGGGATCGCTGTTACACGACCAACAGTTTTCAAGACTGCCGCATTAAGCCAACTCTGCCACCCTTCCATTAATAAGAGAGCATCTATCTTTCGATTACATACTCAATGACACTCTCCGAATTACTCCGGTCCTCGACAGTAGACCTTTACTGTTTAGCTAAAGCTGTCGACACTTTAGGTTATCAGTTTCGCACGCCCTGCACGACTCGAACATGCAACACACCCAGTTTTGGAGACAGGGGCTCTACCGATTGAGCTAAGGACGCATTTTAGTTACCAATCCTGAATGATTGTAAGGAACATTACTATAAAACCCGCTGTACCTACAGCAACTCTGCCATCTT
The DNA here is from genome assembly GCA_905215145.1 of uncultured bacterium. Next base: position 66,392 of record CAJMOW010000003.1, read on the forward strand.
CATTTAGTGGAGAATACACTGCTATTAGAATTAATACAAATCCTAATAATAGTTGTAATATAAACTTAACATTTCTCATAATCACGCATCTCCAGAATTAGCAATCCACATGATGTATATGATCATAATCACACCTACGACAAATTCTGTTAACATAATCAAATACGTTTAAAATTAAACATTGCGGCGAGTGCAGGATTCGAACCTGCGACCAATTGGTTAACGGCCAACTGCTCTACCACTGAGCTA